>JACPDY010000148.1 GCA_016183775.1 Bacteroidota bacterium | reverse complement strand
TTTTAAAAACAGATAAACTTTGTTGCCAACTTTTCGGGCTGTCGATTTATTCTTAACATAAATGCTGAAATCATCGGCGTAGCGAACATACTTTTGTCCTTGCTTTTCCAACTCTTTATGAAAGCGGTAAGTTTTGTGAAGGAGAAAGGGAAAATATCAAATGCCGATTTTCAAGAACTTTATGGAGTTTCTAAAGCAACGGCAACACGTGACTTGACTGAATTAGTTGAAAAATATGAGTTATTTGAAAAACTTGGACAAACTGGTGCTGGGACAGCGTATATCCTGAAAAAGTAATGGGCTCATAATGGGCTCAAAGGGCTCACGATGGACTCAAAAAGGACTCAGCCACCCTATTTGCAAGCACATTAGACAAATTGTTTACTTTTTTCTTTGCGAACTTTGCGTCTCTGCGTGCAACCTTTGTAATGAGGGATGTTTGTCGTACACCCAAAAACACTTCTTCCTGATCTCAGGAAATACTTATATTTACGTCGTGACAAATTTATTTAAACAACTGGTATGTATTGTTTTGGTTTCAGCGTTCATGCTGCAAACCTTCAGTAAGGTTATCATCCTTGTTAATTTCAAAGTAAACAGGGAGTATATTTCAAAAAATGTTTGCGAGAACAGGAATAAACCCCAAATGCACTGTGACGGAAAATGTCATTTGAAAAAGCAGTTCGAAAAAGAAGAAAAGAAAGAACAATCCCCTGCTAATTCAGGCAAAGAGAAATATGAGATACAACTGTTCTCCGAAAACAAACTTAGCTCTCCCCCATTCAGCCATTGCATTACAAGCGAATTAACAACTTATTATTCATTTCATCTTTCCGAAAAGCATCTTCACTCCATTTTCCACCCGCCCCGGGTTTAACCGAACTGTTTTATTTTTATTTAAATCCCCGGAAACCAATCACTCTTTCGGGCACAGTTATCTATTGTTCGTTAACCTAAAACTCAAAACGATGAAATTCAACATAATTATGTTTGTTGCTGTATTTATAATAGCAATGCAGGCTTACAGCCAATGTGCCTGCTGTGCCGGAGCCTGTATAGGTTCGGCAAATGGCGATCATACTGATGGCCTTTTCAATTTGCCAAAAAAAGGATGGCTTATAGAAGGTTATGGAAACTATAGAACAATAACGAACAGCGGGGGACATCACTCAGCTGAACAACACGCCCTACCGGAAGAAGAAACTCTGTTGGAAAGCATGTTGATCAATACTATAGGCGTCCGGTATGGAATAACAGACAGGATAGCAATTTCAGCGCTTTTGCCTTATGTCCTTTTACATACACATACCGGAAACGACAATGGCCCGGGGGATCTCATCCTGTTAGCAAATTTCAATATTTACAGCAAAAATAACTTTGATCTTACTATACAAGGCGGCGCGGAATTACCAACCGGTATTCAAAAGGGCGCGAACTTTGATAACACAACAGTTGTTCTTGGCTCCGGTTCTGTTGATCCCATGGGCGGTATCATCTTTTCAAAAAGGTGGAACAAGTTAGCGTTAACAGGTAACAGCCTGTTTAAATACACCACCATGGGGTTTGACCACAAAAACTTCGGCAGTTTGTCAGTTCAGAATTTATCATTATCATACCGGATAAAAGATGTAAATATGAATTGCGCTCCTTCCGATACAGTTAACACAAAAGAAAAAAGCTGCTTTAGCTGGACCATTTTTGGAGGCTATTACGGAGAATGGCTGGACAAAATAAAAGAAGAAAACCTGATCGATGAAAACTCTGGCTATTACCTGGGGTTTGCGGCTTTGGGAGCAAATCTCTCGTTCAGATCATGGAGCATCCCATTCACCTATTCCTATCCCCTTGTGCAGCACTTAAATGGTGATCAAAACAGATCGGGATATAGAATACGGCTTGGAATAATTAAATCATTCTGACAGAAATAAAACACCGGCATCGAGGTTAAAAAATAAGTAGAAGATGGTTGAAAAGGAGTGCTTTTCACTCCTTTTCAATATCTTCACTCAAAATCCTGTAAAATAAAACTTAATTTTCAACAGGCTAATGAGTACAGAGGATCAACCAAAAACCAGGTTAAATAAATTCATCAGCGAAACAGGCGCCTGTTCACGCAGGGAAGCAGATAAGCTTATTGAACAGGAAAGAGTTTTAGTAAATGGACTTAAACCCAAATTGGGAATTAAAGTAAGCCAGGCCGATGAGATCAGTATTGATGGAAAACCGCTGAAAGCAAAAAAGGCTCCTGTCTATATCGCCTTTAATAAACCTGTTGGAATAACCTGCACTACCGAGCGCCATGTAAGGGGTAACATTATCGACTACATTGCTCACCCCGAACGCATCTTCCCCATAGGCAGGCTTGACAAACCTTCTGAAGGACTGATATTCTTAACCAATGATGGAGACATTGTAAATAAAATTTTGCGGGCAGGCAATAACCATGAAAAGGAATATATTGTTACTGTTGACAAACCAATAACATCCGGGTTCATCCAAAAAATGGGAAATGGAGTGGAAATATTAGATACAATAACGAAAAAGTGTTTTGTAGAACAAACAGGGAAAAATATTTTCAGGATAATCTTAACCCAGGGCCTCAACAGGCAGATAAGAAGGATGAGTGAAACCCTCGGCTATACTGTTGAAAAATTAAAACGTGTACGGATAATGAATATTACGCTTGACGGAATTGCCGTTGGCAAATGGCGTTACTTAACAATTGAAGAGATGCAAACGATTAATACAATGGTTTCAGATTCACTCAAAACAGAAGAAGCTTCATTGCAGCCGGAGGATTCCGAAGAATAGATAGATAGATAGATAGATAGATAGATAGAAGAGTGTAACCCGCCTACAAGCCAACATTTTAGCTATCTTTGCCCACACCAAAAAAGAACAGGCACTTAACTAATCTCACATTAAATATTTTGACATTTAACGATTTTCATTTTGAGCCCGGGCTTATGGAAGGACTCCTTTCCATGAATTTTGATAAGCCGACACCTATACAGGAACAAGCCATACCGATTATACTGAGTGATCGCGATATTATTGCCTGCGCACAAACAGGTACAGGAAAAACAGCGGCTTACCTGTTGCCGGTCATCAACAAGGTCATCAAAACGCCCGGTGATTATGTGAATACACTTATCATTGCTCCTACCCGTGAACTTGCCATTCAGATAGATGAAGCGCTGCAGGGCTTCGCGTATTTCGCTCCCATCAGCTGCATTGCTATCTATGGGGGTAACGACGGTTTCTCCTTTGAACAGGAAAAGAAAGCGCTTACACAAGGTGCGAATATTATTGTCGCTACTCCAGGCAGGCTCATTTCACATCTCAACATGGGTTATGTAAAAATGGAACGCCTGCAACACCTTATACTGGATGAGGCAGATCGCATGCTGGACATGGGTTTCAGCCAGGATATCAACAAGATCATCAGCTTTTTACCGAAAAAACGCCAAACGCTATTGTTCTCCGCCACCATGCCCCCCAAAATAAGGGAATTGGCAAAAAATATACTTATTAATCCACAACAAATAAACATTGCTCTTTCAAAACCGGCGGAAGGTGTGCTGCAAGGCGCTTATGTAGTTTACAATACCCAAAAGATGGAATTATTAAAGGGACTCCTTAGGGGAAAAGATCTTGCCAGCATTCTTATATTTTCTTCTACCAAAGACAATGTAAAACAACTGGAAAAAGAATTATTGAAACTGAAATTTAACGTGGCTGCCATTCATTCAGATCTGGACCAGGACAGGCGAAATGAAGTATTAAGAGATTATAAAAACCGTAAACTTCAAACACTTGTCGCCACAGATATTCTTTCAAGAGGAATTGATATTGATTCGATCGGACTTGTTATAAATTATGATGTACCCAGTGATGCGGAAGACTATATACATCGTGTAGGACGCACAGCACGTGCTGAATCAACAGGTGTAGCGATCACATTCATTAATCCGGAGGACCAGCGCAAGTTCAAAAAGATAGAAGAACTTATAGGCAGCGAAGTGAAAAAACTACCACTTCCAGATGGCCTGGGTGCCGGCCCTGAATATAACCCTGAGAAAAATGAAGGGAAACCTGTCTTCCGTTCTTTCAGAAACAAGAGGAAAAAATAAAAAAGAGTAATCTTTACTGGGTTTCTGAATTAAAAGCGGCCTCTGTGATTGACATATCATCTTTGAAGTAGAACACCCCACCCCAGGCCCACATACTTTTCTTATAGGTGGCCGCGTTATTACCCTTAACAACAACACGTTTCAATATCTTGCAATTACCCTCCTGGAACTGCTCCTCAGTAACGCCTTGCGGATATTTAAGAACGAGGGCATTTACATACTCCTGCTTTTTTACCGGATCATTATCCTTAGGCGGAACTATGGCTGCAGAAACTACTGATGTACCTGTTGTTACAGCTTTTAACTTATTCAATATTCCATCTATTTCGAGAATTTTATCCTTCGGATATTTTTCAGAAGATCTGACACCGGAAGCTTCCTGGTAAATGATCCGGGCGGCCTTGTATTCCTTTCCATTGAACTGCCTGTCCGCTTTATCGATAAGCGCTTTGTATTTTTCCTGTTTGGCTTTATCGGCATCTTTTGCACTCTGCTCATCCAGTAAGCGTTCTATCTCAATCATCCTGTCTTTCGGATACTTTTCAGCCGGCTTGATCCCTGATGCTTCACTGTACAAAGCCTGGGCCGAACCGTATGCTTTTGATGCAAATGCCTTATCAGCTTTGGCTATAGCCGTATTATAACCGGCATTAATTTCCTCTTCCTTTGCTTTCTTTTCTTTTTGAGCTGATTCCTTCCCGGCAATATCAGCAAGTATTTTTTCAATCTCAGCTAATTTATCCTGTGGATATTTCTCGGCAGATTTTAATGTAAGTCCGGTGGTATAACCTGTTCTTGCCAAAGTATAATCCCTGGCTGAAAAAGCTTTATCCGCTGATGCGATCACCGCATTATATTTATCATTGAGTTCCTTTTCTTTAACGGCACTTGCTTTATCCGCTTCAGCGGCCTGCAGCAACCTTTGTATCTCCGCCAGCTTATCTTTAGGCAGCTGTTCAAGCGGCTTTAATGTGAGTGCTTCATTATATGCGGTTTTCGCGCCTTCATAGTCTTTTGCGGTAAGTGACTTATTTCCCCGGGTCATCGCAAGCGTATACTTTTCATTTATTTCCTTTTCTCTGGCAGCTTTCTCCTTTTCCGAAGCTTCTTTATTGGCCGCTTCTCTCAGTAATTTTTCAATTTCGTTAAGCTTTGCTTTCGGGTATTCTTCATTTAGCTTTAATGTTGCAGCTTCATTGAAGGCCGTTTTGGCACCAAGATAATCCTTCGTCGTAAATGCCTTATCCCCCTTTGCTATTGCAGCCGCATATTTGTCGTTCAACTCTTTTTCTTTTGCTGCCCGCTCCTTTTCATTTGCCGCTTTGGCTGCCTTTTCGGATAGTATTTTTTCAATCTCGGCTAATTTATCCTGGGGATATTTTTCCGCCGGTTTAAGGCCGCTCGCCTCACTATAACCGGATTTTGCGGACACCAGATCATTGGCTGCAAATGACTTGTCCGCACGGGCAATAGCCGCTGTATATTTAGCATTTAATTCCTTTTCTTTCGCGGCATTTGCTTTATCGGCCGCTTCTTTACCCGCAAGAATCCTGTCAATTTCTCCAAGTTTATCTTTAGGATATTTTTCGGCGGGTTTTAATCCCAGCGCTTCTGTATAGCCTGCCTTTGCCCCATTATAGTCGTTTGCTGCAAGTGCCTGATCGGCTTTAGTGATTGCGGCTGTATACTTTGCGTTCAGTTCTTTTTCCTTCGCAGCATTGGCCTTCTCAGATGCTTCTTTGGCTGCTATATCCGCAAGAATTTTGTCGATCTCCGTAAGTTTATCTTTAGGGTATTTCTCAGTGGATTTTAATCCAAGTGCTTCCGTATAGCCCGCCTTTGCCCCGTTATAATCTTTTGCTGCAAGTGCCTGGTCGGCTTTAGTGATTGCGGCTGTATACTTTGCGTTCAGTTCTTTTTCTTTCGCAGCATTGGCCTTCTCAGATGCTTCTTTGGCTGTTATATCGGCAAGAGTCTTGTCAATTTCTCCAAGTTTATCTTTAGGGTATTTTTCAGTGGATTTCAATCCAAGTGCTTCTGTATAGCCGGCCTTTGCCCCATTATAATCTTTTGCGGCAAGTGCCTGGTCGGCTTTAGTGATTGCGGCTGTATACTTTGCGTTCAGTTCTTTTTCTTTCGCAGCATTGGCTTTGTCAATTGCTTCCTTGGCCGCTATATCCGCAAGAATTTTGTCGATCTCCGTAAGTTTATCTTTAGGGTATTTCTCAGTGGATTTTAATCCAAGCGCTTCTGTATAGCCGGCCTTCGCTCCATTATAATCTTTTGCGGCAAGTGCCTGGTCGGCTTTAGTGATTGCGGCTGTATACTTTACGTTCAGTTCTTTTTCTTTCGCAGCATTGGCTTTGTCAATTGCTTCTTTGGCAATTAAATTATCGATTTCCGTTAATTTACTTTTGATAGCAGCTTCTGCCGGCTTTAAGCTTAATGCTTCATTATATGCTGCCTTTGCTGCCGCATAGTCCTTTGATGCAAAAGCCTTGTCTGCCTTACCTACAGCAGAATTGAACTTTTCTGTTGCAGCTTTATCTCCCTCTGATTTTTTTTTATCTTCTTCTTCGGCTTTCTTTTGCACATCGGCCAGTTTATCAAGCTTGGTTCGGATCGACCGGGTATAGTTCTCATCATAATTAAAATCCCTGCCGGCATCCTGGTAAGCAAATTTGGCAATGGGCTGACTGAGTATATTATTCAATTCGTTAACATCAACTCCTTTAGGTATCTCAAATATTACAATTTCAGAAAGATCCACTCCACCAAAACCTTGTTTGGCACGATCCGGAGGGACATTTTGAGTATTGAAACTGAATTTTTTAGTGATGAATCCCGGCTTGGTAACGGTAATAATATAATCGGCATTGGGTTCCAACACAAATTCAAACTTACCGTTACTGCTGGTTACCACCTGGTTCGCCTGGCTACCGGATTTAAGTAAGGTCACAATGGCCCGGTCCAGCTTTTTTCCTCCATTAGTTACCCTTCCGCTAACAGGAAAGGTCCAGGATTGAGAAAAAGTATCCAGCCCAACCACTAAAAATACACTTAGCAATAAGTGCTTCATAGAATGAGCTGGTTTTAAGAATTGAAAGAGTTTTACGCCCAAAGACGAATTTATCATGGTATAGTTAAAACTTAGCACAGCTTTTAAACAAAAAGCTTTCAATGGTAATTCCCTTATAATTCAATGGCAACAACAGAAAAAGCAAATATCGCTAAAATCAAAATCTTTTTATACAATATGATGAAAAATATTGACAAAATCCATGCCTAAATACACCCCAATTATGCTTTTTTAATTGGTTTATTAATGGTCAGGGTCATAAGATAAAGGGCAATATCATAAAAACACACAGCCCGTCCTGATTGATCAGGACGGGCTGTGTTATTGCGATCCGTTTTATTTACTCTGCAACAAACTTACTGTTATATACACCTTCGTTAGCAGAAAGCTGCACTGTATATACACCTTTTGCATACGCAGACATATCCACTACAGTTGAACTATGATCACCGGCCAATACCATCTGACCAGCGTAAACAACCTGACCAAGAAGATCAATGATCTTCACGCTGAGTTTATCACTCATATTTGAGTTATCATTTACAGCAATATTAAGCTGCTTATATAATGGATTGTAATTCGTAGCAATATTTGCCAAAGAAAATAACTCATTCAAAGCCACACATCCTACTGATATAACTTTTGAATACGAATTATCAGAACCACAACTGTTAGTTGCGGTGAGCGTAACCGTATAAGTTCCAAAGCTCGCATAGGTAACAGTTGGTGTAGCCAGATTTGATGAAGAAGGGCTTCCACCGGCAAAACTCCATGTATATGTACTTACATTCGTTGAGCCAGTCGCATCAAACTGAGCGGGTGTATTTGTACAAAGGGCCGAAACACTTGCCGGAGTTGTGGTAACAGATACAACGATCGGTTTGTCAACCGTAATGCTAATTGCAGATGACCCCACACAACCCAGGGTGCTTCCTGAAACGTTATAAGTGATATCGGAGGCAGGAGTGGCGGTAACAGTTGCACCGGTAGTGGTACTCAGGTTTGTTGCAGGAGTCCATGTATAAGATCCCGCGGCACCTGAAGCAGTAAGAATTGTATTATTACCGGGACACAATACATTTCCATTAGAAGAAGTAACGTTGATGTTCGGCGTTGCATTCACAGTAACTGTTGCAACCGTTGAATCAAGTTCATGACATCCTCCGCCAACAACATATAATTTGGCAATATATGTACCGGCAGTGTTATACAATATTGCCTGTGAAATATTATTTGAAATTGAAGGATTACCACCGGGAGTATACCATAGCAAAGTATCCTGATAAGTAGAACCCGCAGCGTTTACATTAACAACATCGCCCTCACAAATTGTCAAAGGTCCAACTGTTGAAGTTGCAATAACGGGCTGATTGGTCAAATACGGGAAGATATACATTGAAGCCTTCAAACCCCATGTACCGGATGTTACGCCCATTTGCCCCCACAGGCCGCCTCTTTGCTCCCAAATTGCACTTGGATCAGTTTGACCATGTGCATTTGAAACAAGAGCCAGAGTATCAGTATTCCAGTTAAGGGTTGAATAGTCAATACTTATAAAAAACTTCTTATTTACTGGTAGATTTATCACAGGCTTGAATGCCACTTCAAGATATTTATTTGCAAGAGCAGCCGTCCTTAATTGCTGAATGGTCTTTGTAGTTGAACCTAATAAAGCTCCGGGTGCGCCTCCTGGACCGGCTGCATCATACACATTAATGGTTATTACCTTCGTAGTAGTTGCGGAATAGGCCTTTACAACTCTAATGAAAGCACGGGTGAGTTTAGTATTCGGGTAAGCAGTTGCATCAAAGAACTGAGCTTTTTGAGTATCTCCATCAAAATTTAAGCCAACGAGATACCCCGAATCAGCAGGCGCTTTAATATCTGCTGTATAATACGTGCCGGTCCATAAGCCGCCTGTAACTTTTGAATAATTGGGAATATCGCAGCCTGTTGACGCTGTAACTGTTATATAGCCTGTTTTAAGTTCAGTGTCATTTCCATTTCCATTAGTTGTAACCAATGTTACATCATAGGTTCCGGGGGTGGCGTAGCTAATTTGCGGAGGAGTTTTTCCAACAAAACTTGCAGGAGTTCCACCGGCAAAGGTCCAGCTCCAGGTAGTTGGGTTATGAATACTCAGATCGGTAAATATAACGTTACCACCGGCAGTAACAGTTGTAAAGTTCGCAACAAAATCGGTCGTTGGTTTTGACGCTACAAATGCATCAACACATTGCATTGTTTTTAATGCATTAATACGACCTGTTCCTAATTGACCAGGGTATGCAGTATTTAAAGCAGAAATATCATCTGTATTGCTTTTTAAACAATTTTCAATTTCCGCCAGTGTTAAATATGGATACAAAGACAACATCAATCCGCATAAACCCGAAACGATCGGCGAAGAGAATGAAGTTCCCTGTGTAGTTGTATATCCGCCACCTTTATTTGTGGTATAAATACCTTCGCCCGGAGCGCAAACATCAACGTAGCTTCCGTAGCTGGACCACGAAGATTTTTTATCACCGGAGCCGGTAGAAGCAACAGCAATAACGTTGGTATAAGCAGCAGGGTATTCAGGAACTGAGTTTCCCGCATTTCCTGCAGCGGCAACAATTAAACAACCTTTGCCATATGCATAATTGATCACATTCTGACCGGTTGTAGAGCTGGTAGTGCCTCCCCATGAAAGGTTAATAACATTTGCTTTGGCAGCAGCAGCGTAAAGAATTCCATCATATCCATAAGGCATTGTACCTGAAGTTGTTTTTGACGCTTTAATAGCAATTATTTTAACACTATAACCTATTGAAGCAATACCAACACTATTATTTGAACGTGCCGATGCACAACCGGCAACCATGGTACCATGGTTATTGGAGTTTGTAGGATCGGGGTTATTATCCCAATCTGCAACATCCCAGCCTTTAACATCATCGACATAGCCATTTGCATCGTCGTCAATACTATTACCGGCAATTTCGCCCGGATTAACCCAAATGTTAGCTGACAGGTCAGGGTGAGTAGTTTCAACACCGCTATCATCAATTGCAACTTTTACAGTTGAACTACCTGTAGAATAATTCCAGGCTGTTGACGCGCTTATCTTTGCAAGCTCCCATTGTGATACATAACTTGGATCATTGGGTGTTAGCATATGTTTATGCAGAGGAACTTTTTCGGCATACTCGATCACACTCAAAGCCTGCAGATCACGAATGATAAAATCTACATTCTGAACATCACTAAATTGCAGCTCAAATGTACGCTGCAAAATATCCGATTCTTTGGCGGCAAAAAACGGACGAAGCAATTGCTCAACATTATACTTCTCAGCAATTACAGAAAGGAATGAATATGCTTTTATATCAACAATTCTATTGTCACCTTTAAATGATAAAAACAACGGCACATCACTCTTCAGTTTAAAATATATTCTGCCATCAGCATAATCCGGATTAACCGTTTGTCCAAGCATAACCGATACATACATCATACAGGTTAATGCAGCAAGTACTATCTTTCTCATAGGGATAAAATTAATTTGGTTTAGAAATAGAATTATCAGTTTAATATCAGCTCGAAAAGTAGTTATTTATTCCACAAAATCAAATATTTATTCATGCATTTTATCAATAAATATGAAATAGAAATACAATATTGCATTGAATTATAATGATTTAAACAAAAAAGGGCTTTTTAATGAAACTGGTACCGGTACTTCCTTATGCTAACGCGCTATTACAAACCGTTTACTTCCAAAAACAGGCCGCCCATCAGTATCCTCAAATTGGAGCCTGCAAATATATAATCCTCCGGCTAAAAAAGAAACGTTTGTTTTGAAAAGTGAACCATCCGAACTGAATTGTTTCACTTCTCGCCCGAAAATATCAACAATGCTTAGTGTAACCCTATCTTTAATTGAATAAAGCTTGATAGTTAATTCATCGGAAGCCGGGTTCGGATACAGATCAAATGCTATCTGCCGCTCATCAATAGAGTTCACCGAATTGGTTGTTTGTCCATAAAACATAGAAACACCACCAGCATAATTCCCAATGGCCAGATCAACCAGGCCATCACTATTAATATCCGTACCATTTGGCGCAATGCGTGAACCTTCCCATACTTTCTGATACGAAGAATCCACCAAAGTAAAATTACCCGATAAATTGCCGTCAATATTAGTGTAATAATATAAATAGCCGCTTTCCGACCCGATCAGCAATTTGTATGAGCCACCGGCATCAAACATATAAGGTACGCTGTAACCTGTAATTGAATAAGTACTCTTACGCACCACATCAACACCTCCAAATGCAGCAGCCATTTTGGTAAATACCGGCGCATTTACAGTTCCTGTATTACGGTAATAGGCCAGCTTACCACTGCTTGAACCAATAATAAGATCGAGCTTAGTATCCCGATCCACATCGATCAGCTGGGGTGCGGCGTAACCTCCAACATCTATTATTGTTCCTGCATTGTCCTTAAATGATGTATTGGTTAAAGTAAAAGATGCGACACCGACCACAGGTGTATTTGTAAAATAGTACAATTTACCGAAACTATCACCAATTATCATATCCTGATCCCCGTCTCCATCGAGGTCGCCAAATGCCGGTATCATATTTATAATATTCAGCGAAGCCAGGTTCGCATAGTCACGCGTAACCAGTTCAAATGAAGGTTTTGTTAAGGTGCCCGTATTTTTAAATAAGGCTATTTTCGACTGTAATGTGGAAGATGAATAATACTTATAATTACCTACCAGCAGATCTTTTATACCATCGCCATTGTAATCAAAAAATACCGGGTAGGCCCCTTCACCAAGATCGATCATTTGATCCTGCAAAAAATTATTTTTCTGAAAAGTAAATGTCACACTATTAGTGGAACCGGTATTTTTATACATCAGTACACTGGTAAAATTCTCCGATGCGTTAGGGGCGTTAGGACTTACCAGCATATCACTCAGTCCATCATTATCCACATCGAGGTAAAAAGCACATGGGAAAATGGTCATATTCACAGGTGATGAAGGCGGGTAAGCAGCATCCTGCGATGTCATTTTTGCGAAAGTTGGTGTACCCCCATTCACAACCAGCGTAAGATTAGTTGCCGAAATGCCGCCGATCAAAATTTCTTTATCACCATCCCCGTCAACATCCAAACATAATTCACATGAACCGCTGTGTAATAAATGCGGGGGTTTCTGGTCGGGTGCATAATTTGAGACCTTGCAACTGAGGTTGAGATTAACTTTATTATCGAAAGAATTTTCGGCAAAATTTCCCCAGCAGGTTGTGGCCAGTTCAAAAGCCAGTGTATCGCAATTACCCTTTATTTCTTTCGACATATTCTGATGATACTCCATAAATGTTCCCATGATACTCATAGTAACAATGTCAAGATCTCCATCTCCGTCAATATCGGATATTGCAGGAATATCAACAGAGCTAACATATAAATTATAGTTGTTGGGGTGATAATGTGAAAGCAATAATGGAGTTATCAATGTAAATTTCAGACCATTACCAGGGTCTGAATCATTGCGGTAAACTTTCATACCGCCATTTGTATACGCAAAAATATCCTCTTTGCCATCGCAATTATAGTCGGCCAGTAACACCCATTCCTCAAAAACCAGAAACTTGTCCCTGTATTGAGGCGCAAACACATAATCGACTGCATTTGATGTTCCTTTATTAATAAAAGTTGATACTTTATATCCAGTACGATCAAACACAAACAAATCCTTAATGCCATCCTGATCGAGGTCGATCTGGGAGAACTGGCAGTAATTCAGGCCACCTGCCCAAGGAAACAAAACATCGGCATTACCGATTTTAACCGGAATACTATCAACCCGACCGAACCAGGGTTGAGCCTTTGCAATCATTATCAAACATATAAAAAGTACTAAAAGTGCCGGCTTTTTCTTCATCTAATGATTAATGATTATAAGAGAAAACTTGTAATATGTAATATAAGCTAATCAAATTTATTGAAAATAGCTATTAGATAGTATATTTTTATACTAAAGAAGCATAAATATTTGGTTAGTAGTGCCAAAAGCACTAATATTGCAGTCCTTTTTACAAAATTTCATTAAATAAACATAGTCATGGATTCAATTAAGTTTGTTGAGAAAGCGATGTTTGCCGAAAGCAAACTTCCTGTATTTAAAGCCGGAGATACTGTAACTGTTCATTATAAGATCAAAGAAGGTGATAAAGAACGTGTTCAGCAATACACAGGTGTTGTTATACAACGTAAAGGACAAGGTTCCGGACAATCATTTACCGTTCGTAAAATATCGAATGGCGTTGGTGTTGAACGCGTGTTCCCTTTACAATCAATTTATATTGACAAAATTGAAGTGAACAAGAGCGGCGTTGTACGCAGGGCCAAATTGTTCTACTTACGCGAACTAACAGGTAAGAGCGCCCGTATCCAGGAGAAAAAAGATCTGGATAAAAACGAAGCAAACACAGATGCTGCAAAAAAAGAAGTGAAAGAAGCTCCTAAGAAGGAAGCAAAAGCGGCTGAAAAGAAAGAAGTTAAAGCTGCATCATAATAACAGTTGTATTATTTTGAAAAACTCCGTTCAATAGTACGTTAAACAATCGCATAAAAAAGCTATTGAATAACTAATTTTTGTTTATAATTATAAATAGTATTATCGGAAGTAACTGTAACAAAATAAACCCCTACTGGTAATTTTTGGAAAAAATCAACCGCAATAATTTGTGAAGGGACATTTTCAATAATCGCACTATTAGAACAAAACTCGTTACCCAGGCAATTATATACAACAACAAGAATTTTGCTGGAACTTGCTTTATCAGCATTTAAAATTTTTTTGCCCCCCCCCCCCCCATTTGATGGATTTGGAAACAGTACAAATTCCAAATGCTCCTTTACATCATTATCAATAAAATTGACTGCTTTTAAATCGGAAAATGAATATTTCCCATCAAAGTCAGTCTGCTTTAAACGGTAATACGAAATTCCTTCTAAGGGATAATAATCAAAGGCTGAATAATTATGTATTTGTGAACTATTACCCAAACCATCTATAATAGTGATTGTTTCAAAATTAATTCCATCCCTGCTTCTTTCAACTGTAAAATAATCATTGTTTGTTTCGCTGGCCGTTTTCCACTCTGCAAGTACTGTTTTCCCTGGTTGGAGACTGGCAGAAAAATTAAGAAGTTCAATCGGAAGTATAGTGCTGGTGGACACCGCAAAAGGGGAAAAGGAAGTGACCGCATTTGATGTGATGGTATAGGGGTCCGATCCGCTTGCCGCTGCATCACTCCCCTGCGGGCTCCAGGCTCCTGCCGTATAGTGTGATACATGACATAGAGCTCTGTTAAATGAACCAAGCTCGTCAACCGCATTCCACTGTGGCTGTAAGGTTAGGCTTGAACCGGTTGGAGTGCCTTCGGTAATATCCCAGGTTCTGTCAATCACACTGCTGGTAAGTGCACTCCCACTGGTGCCCAAGCTGTAAACGGTTTGGCTCACACTCACTTTGAAATTATCAACTGTGGATGCGCCTGAAACAGCCAAAGCAATAGGAGTATAGCTTGTAGAATTGATACCCACAGGATAGAGTACACTGGTTCGTTGTTCGGTTCCTATGTTGTACTGGTTTAACTTTCCGGTACTGTTGGTGATTATGTAATTAGAAGAACTTGCCCCGGAAATGCTTCCGCTTACTCCGGCAGCTCCTATTGCCAGTTCAAATGCCCCCAATGTAATTTTACCGCTTGATAATGTAAGGGTATTACGTACGGTGGTAATTACTCCCGCGCTTGGCGCGAGGGTTAATCCACTGGCATTGTTCAGCGTCATATTGTAAAAACTTGTATTGGATGATCCAAGTAGTTGCTGTGCCGAACCTCCATTAAAAGTTACAGTGCTGGTGCCATAAGTAAAAGTTCCGGAATTAGAAAAATCACCCCCAAAAGCAATGGCGCTGGCATTGGCCGTGAAAGTGCCGGCAATGGTTGTGTTGCCATTTACCGTTAATGAATAATTGCTTCCCGAAGTATTTAGTGTGCCCGCTATAACATTCAGTGTACCTGTAATGGTTATGTTGGCACCCAGCGTGGCTGTATACCCGGATGAATTAATCACTAAATTATTAAATGAGGTAATGGCTTGGAGAAAAGTAAAACTGGAAGGATCGGCATTTTCCCATTTTAATGTGCCACTTCCCGGTATAAATACTGTAGTAGCTGTAGTTCCGCCCCATTTGGGCAAAAGGAATGTACCCCCGGCAGTCATGTCAATTGTTCCAGTGTAGGATGATGTTCCTGTAAATAAACCCGTATTGCCACTAAGCGTAAGCTGAGATCCTGCATTAAATACAAGTGTTCCATTTCCGGCACTGGAGCCGGTTTTACCAACTTCCATGTAGCTACAGATAGCGTTGGCAATATCTACAGTTAAGGTAGCACCGTTTTTTACATTAACCACATCGGTTGAATTGGGAATTCCCCCAGGGCCTCCTCCTCCGGTAATAGCACTCCAATTGGTATTGGCGGTTATAGCTAAGGTAGCGGCCTTTGTTTCATGAAAAGAAATAGTGAATTCTGCAACCATAATAAGGGCGGTTCCAAAAATTGATTTTTTCATGACGATTGAGTTTTTCGCTTAAATCTTCTCCATTTTCTATCTTGTAACCGCTATCGTTTAGCGTTTCGTGCTAAATTTTTGTTTGCTTTTGTGTTGTTTTTAGTTTTCACTGCTTGTTTTTAACCTATTTTTAAGGAATACCAAAATGCATATTGACAGGGCCTTTCTCATAGTTTTTTTTAGTTTGTTTATGAACAGGTATTTCATTTCTTTGAGTGATATTCTTAAGCAATTATACTCCATTGTCCGATGTAGAGTTGCCACAATAGAGTGTGCTTAATTACACATGTAAGAAATAATGGGGTTATGTTATTTTTCGGTAGCAGGATATTCTGAACGATAGTACCCCATTCTTCTGCAAGTCAACTATATGATTTTCAATAATTTGAATATAAAAAAGAAGTGGTAAACACAAGTGATAATAATACTAAAAGACAACAACTCCCTATAAACTGAAAATGGAAATGAAACAGATAAGGAGGTATTAAGTATTTTACTTATTATTTTAATGCAACTTAACCAAAACCTGAGTTGCATTTAATTCAAAACAGGCTTAAATGAGCCAGAAACAGTATCAAGAAACAGTATATTTTGGCGTTAAAAAACTAACGGACTATTGATCGTAAATACGGTGGGTTTTTTACTTGCTGAATTCTTATACCTGCAAAAGTTTAGCCCCCACCGCACATTCCAGGCAGCGCTTGTTTGAGCAATATTCATTCTTTAATTGCAGGAGGCCCTGGGTTTGATAAGCACTTTTTGCTTTCACACCAAATTGTTCCCACTTATCAATGATGGAATTATTTTCAGGTTCAATTTTTTCGGATAAAGCTAAGGAACGTTCAACATATTTTTCTTCGGCCTTGCTTTTTCCGTAAATGAAAAGAAAGGGGACAATTGTGTTAATGAGAATATTATTTACTCCGTCCGGGCCAATTGATTTTACGGATCTCGTTGATTTTTTATCAAACGTATAATGTGTTTCCCAATATTCAGAAGCTTTAACCGAGAATAATTTTTTCAATGCATCCGGCTTGCTTGTTTCCATCACTTTCGAAAATAAATGAACGCTGTTAAATATAAGGGCAGCAAATTGAGCGATGCGGATAGTTGGAAAATTGGAAGGACGCAAGCGCAGGAATTTCCACACATGTGGATCAAGCGGGGTTAACTTATACTTTTTGCGAAGAAACGTGTACTCATTCTGCAAATATTGCGGATACGTATCAATAAACTGTTTATCCAATAAGCCCGCCTGCCCGAACAACAATGCTTCCACCTGGAACAAACTATTTTTATGTTTGGCTAATATTGAGCTCGGAATTGATCTTGCCAAAAGTTCAAAGGGCCCGGAATTTACTTTAAATCCAAAACTCCTGGCCACCTGCTGATAAAATATTTCTTCCCAATTATTCTTATTTGCTTTAAGATTATCTAAAATGGGACCTGATTTACGTTCCAGCCGTTCTACCACCATCCGGTCGAGCCAGGTGCTAAGCGTAAAACTTTCAACCGATTTAAGCTGAGGCGCACAAGGAACCCATGTTTTACCGGTCTTGAACTGCAAATATTTTTTAAAAATAAGTTCGTCGAATTTCCCTTTTAACTCAAGGGTTGGAATCTCTTCACCGGATTTGCGGTACACTTTTTCATCGTGGCGGTATACCACATGAAGAATAACGTTGTCGTATGTTTTGTCGGATTGATGGTTATGCTTTTTCCAATCCGAGGAACAAATATGTATCTCTACATTTCCTGCCCAAAGTGTTTTACCAATTTTTAGTTTCGAATTAAAAAAATCAGGGCCGGCATCGGTGTTATGTTCGCCTTGCTTAATAACCTGTATGGCTTCACCTGTTTGAGTCAAAAGGTTTGCTGAACTGTAGCGTTTGTATTTCCAGAGGTAATGGAGAAATTCTTCGGTCATTTTATATTTAACATCTGTAATGTTCCACTCCTCCGGAGCGGAAATCAAATTATATGTTCTTTGCTATTAATATCAGGCTCCTCAGGAGCCTCATTTCAAATGATTCATATTTTGGAGGCTCCCGTGGAGCCGAACATTAATAGTGAACCAAATTGTTAGTATCTGGCTCCGGAGGGGCCAAACAAATTTTTAACAAATTGTTATAACTTATGTTGAGTTAATATCTCCTTCATTTCTTCCTGCATCCTCTCCGCCTCTTCCCTCGCCTTTTGTGCAAAATCAGTTCCGCTATCCGCATAAATTATGCTGCGCGATGCGTTCACCAGCAAACCACATTGGTCATTCCATCCATATGCTACAACATCTTTTAAACTTCCGCCTTGCGCTCCAATACCCGGAACAAGTAAAAAATGTTTCGGAACAATGTCTCTTACATTTTTAATCATTTGGCCCCGGGTAGCTCCGACAACATACATTATGTTATCCTCATCTCCCCAGTTTTTTGAAACTTCAAGAACTTCTTTATATACGGATTTACCTCCATGTGGGTAATGCTGAAAGTTCTCAGCACCTGGATTCGAAGTAAGTGCCAAAAGTATTACCCATTTATTTTTATACTCTAAAAAAGGAGTGACTGAATCCTCACCCATATAAGGTGCGACAGTAATAGAATCAAAATTCATTTGTTCAAAAAAGGCCTTTGCGTATAGCTTGGAAGTATTGCCAATATCACCACGTTTAGCATCGGCAATTGTAAAAATATCGGGGTGTTTTTTTTTGATATAAGCTATAGTCCTTTCTAAACTTACCCAACCTTTAGAACCCAGGCTTTCGTAAAAAGCCATATTGGGTTTGTAAGCCACACACAGGTCGTGCGTAGCATCAATAATTTGTTTGTTGAACTCGAAAATCCCTTCCGCAGTTTTATATATCCCTTCAGGAAGCTTTGTTATATCAGTATCCAAGCCGATACAGAGAAACGATTGTTTCTTTTTTATATTTTCAAAAAGTTCCTTTCGGGTCATAGTTCAGGGTTCAAGGCTCAAGGTTCAAGGTTCGTTATTCATTTTACATCTTCCTACTTTGCTTCTGACTTCTGACTTTTTACTTCCCAACTTCAATTCCTCCTTCTTTCAATCGTTCAGCATTCTCTGCTAAATGAAGAGCTTCAATAAATTTGCGGATATCCCCGTTGAGAAAAGCACTTAAATCATAACTCGTTAAATTAATGCGATGATCTGTCACACGGTTTTGGGGATAATTGTACGTCCGGATTTTTTCGGAGCGATCTCCCGTTACCACCATTGTTTTCCGTCTCTTTGTTACTGAATCGTGTTGTTTTTGCAGTTCAATCTCATATAGTTTTGTACGCAGCATCTGCATTGCTCTTTCCCGATTACCATGCTGCGATCGCTCTACCTGGCAGGTTATCGTTATCCCGCTTGGCTTATGTGTAAGTTGAACTTTTGTTTCCACCTTATTTACATTCTGTCCACCTGCTCCGCCCGAACGGGATGTTGTCACTTCAAGGTCGGCAGGATTAATTACAATGTCAACATCATCTGCTTCAGGCAAAACAACCACCGTGGCTGCAGATGTGTGTACCCGTCCCTGCTGCTCTGTTGCAGGCACGCGCTGCACACGATGCACTCCCGATTCAAATTTCAGCGTTCCGAAGGCATTGTCGCCAATTACATTGAAGGCAACTTCTTTTACACCACCAACAGTTCCCTCCGAAATGTCGACCAATTGCACCTTAAATCCATTGTCTTCTGCAAAACGAACATACATGCGATATAACTCTCCGGCAAAAAGGCTTGCTTCGTCTCCACCTGTTCCGGCGCGCACTTCAACAATTGCGTTGCGTATATCTTCCGGATCTTTTGGCACAAGTAATTGCCTTATCTGTTCCTCCATCTGATTTTTTTTTAGTTCAAGTTCTAACAAATCAGACTTGGCCATTTGTTTCATCTCTTCGTCTTTCTCATCGTTCAGCACTTTTTTATTGAAGGCAATATTTGCAACAACATCACGATACAAATAATATATTTCAACAATTTCTTTCAACTGCTTGTATTCACGGTTGAGCTTGGTGAACTGCTTCATGTCGGAAATAACTTTAGGATCCGCTATCTGCAGCTCTACATCTTTCCAGCGTTTTTCTATGGCGGCTAATTTTTCTAACACAGGGATTAAAAAGTTATTAAGTTATTGGGTTGCTTAATTATTAAGGGCAAAAATAGGGAAAATAAAAGCTAATGGCCTTTTGAGGCATTCTTTCTCATCCGCATATTCAGAATCTCAACGATAAACGAGAAGGCCATAGAGAAATACATGTAAGGTTTTATCTGGTCAACATGAATATGTGCTGCATCCATGATGAGTACAATCGCTATCATTAACAAAAACGAAAGAGCCAGCATCTTAATTGTAGGATTGCGATTGATAAAATCGCTCACTTTTTCAGAGGACAGCAACATAATAATCATTGACAAAATAACCGCGCAGATCATTATCAGTACATTACTCACCAGGCTTACAGCAGTCAATATTGAATCGAATGAAAAAACAATATCAATAAAAACTATTTGCATTGTTATTGAGGCGAGTGATACGCTTTTCACTACGGGGCCGTCCTTATCATCACTGCCTTCAATTCTATTATGTATCTCACCGATTGTTTTGACCAGGAGAAATACACCACCAGCAAACAATATAATATCACGCCCTGTCGCTTCAAAATCAAATACGGTAATAACAGGTTTAGTCATTCCAAGTATCCATTTAATAGACAATAACAATGCAACCCGAAAAAGTAAAGCGAGTGTTAAACCTGTCGCCCTCGCTTTACGCTGCTGTTCACGGGGAAGGCGACCTGCAACAATTGAAATAAAAATCACGTTATCAATGCCCAATACAATCTCCAGTACTGTTAGCGTAAGTAAGCTAACCAATGCGCTTATTGTAAAAAGTTGTTCGAAATCCTGAGCTAAATTCATACTTCTCAATTCTTATTTTTCAAAAATACGTAGTTTTTTTTAATCCCATATCAAAATTTTATCATTGAAAATCAAATACTTATAAATAATTTTAGTACTATGTATCGCATAGTAATATTCTTTGTATATATCTTTGCATTGTATTATTAAAAATAGTGCTTCAAGTCACATGAAAAAAATTATAGACAAAATAGGGCCTTCAAATAGTCCGATCTTATTTACAGTGGTATCCATTTTTGTAATTGGTATAATTAGTGAAATAATACGACGATCAATTGGATTGTCTTTTGAATACCGTTTTGTTTTTTGTGCTGTCCTTACAATTCTTCTTGCATTCTCGTTCGGAATGCCGGAGAAAATGCGCCTGACCACAAAGTTCCGTTGGAACTCATTAAAATATTATGCCTTTCCGATCCTGTACATGATGACGATGCCTCTTATACAGGGAGGGTATGACTTTTCCTTCATTGATAAAGGAATAATTATTATGATGAGTGGTGTTGGTGTATTTGAAGAAATATTGACTCACGGTATTTGCATGGCCCTGCTACTGAATAAATGGGGTGAAAATAAAAAATACAAGGCTGCAATAGTAAGCTCTTTTTGGTTCGGTATAATTCACTTGAATAATATCCTTGCCGATCCTACAAATTTTCATTTGATTCTTAATAAGTGCACTACTGTCATTTTTGCAACTTGCATAGGAATTGGATTCGCCGGACTCGCCTATAAAAGCAATTCCATTTGGCTTGTAGCGGTGATGCATGCCTTTATGGATATTGTGGGAAATGTTGGCAGCCTCGACTTTTACACCAATGTTTATCAGAACTGGGGATGGGTACAATCCATTGAATATATACTCTATTATCTTCCGTTCGGCCTGTATGGTTTGTGGCTGTTAAGATCGACTAAAGTAAGAACGAGCCTTGTCGGTAATCAGGCAGATCAAATGGATAGCGTACAACAGATACAACTGCCGACGTAAAAATAATATAAACTGTTTTAATTTTTAAACAATACAACCATGAACATTGAAAATACAAAGGCACAGATGCGGAAGGGCGTTCTTGAGTTTTGTATTCTTTCCATTCTTTCCAAAGGCGATCATTACCCTTCGGAGATCATTGGGAAATTAAAAGATTCGAAACTCATTATCGTGGAAGGAACTTTATATCCTCTTCTCACCCGGCTAAAGAATGATGGCCTTTTAAGTTACCGCTGGGAAGAATCAACCTCGGGTCCGCCACGTAAGTATTATAAACTTACTCCGCTGGGCGAACAATTTTTAAAAGAACTGGATATGACCTGGAATGAACTGGCGGATGCAGTAGCGAAAGCGACAAAAAAGTAGGAACAAGTGAAAGGGACGAGGGACGAGTGAATAAAAAATGCAAGAAGGCAAAAGAGAAAAAAGTCAAAAGAAAAATTAAAAAAACCTGAAACATTATATAAAATGAAAAAGACACTAACCATAAACCTGAGCGGAATCGTTTTCCACATTGATGAAGATGCCTATGAAAAACTGGGCAGCTACCTGAACACGATAAAGAAAAGTTTCCGCGATTCTGATGGTCGTGATGAGATTATGGCTGACATTGAAGCACGCATTGCCGAAATGCTGCAGGAAAAGGTTGGGCAAAACAAACAAGTGGTTAGTATTGGCGACATTGACCATATAATAAACGTCATGGGCAAACCTGAAGATTTTGCGGGAGAAAGCGGATCGGATGAACAGCAGCAAAAAGCTGGTCCAGAGCAAAGTCGAAGGACAAAAGAACAAACAAGCAGCTATTACAACGGCCGCCAAAGACGCATTTTCCGGGACCCCGATGAGCGCATGCTTGGCGGTGTGTGCTCAGGAGTGGCCTCTTACTTCGGTTTTGATCCGCTTTGGATGCGGCTGGGATTCGCTATTTCATTTTTCATTTTCGGCACAGGCCTGCTACTCTATATCATACTGTGGATTGTGATACCCGTAGCCAAAACAACTGCCGACAAACTTGAAATGCGCGGCGAACCCGTGAACATTGACAATATTGGCAAAACAATTAACGAAGAAACCGAACACCTTAAAAAAAAAGTAAATGACCTTAAGAACGAATTCAGGTCAAAAGAAAACAGGCAGCGCATGAGTAGCGCGGCCGAAAACATTACTGGTTTTCTGAAACAGATATTCGGAACAATCTTTAAGATTATCGGAAACCTTGTCGCTGTGCTGATGATCATCATCGGAACACTTCTCGTTGTCGCACTTATGGCCTCCCTGTTTGGTGTCAACTCGGTACGCATTCTCGAGAATGGAGAAGAAGCTTCCTACTCCATCCGC
This sequence comes from Bacteroidota bacterium, assembly GCA_016183775.1. Taxonomy (NCBI): domain Bacteria; kingdom Pseudomonadati; phylum Bacteroidota; species Bacteroidota bacterium. Next base: position 3,568 of record JACPDY010000148.1, on the reverse strand, counting down.
GAATTCGGAAACATCCTTTTTAATTCAGTTTATCAAATGGATCTGGCCTTTTTAGGCATCGGGCTTTTACTCGGTGTGATCTTTATACGGTTGATCTATGGTGGTTTTAAAATATTATTTAAAATACCCCATACCAATCGCATACTAAAATACACCTTTACAACACTATGGATAACCGGCCTCCTTATTTCAATTTACGCAGGAATACTGTTTGTGAAAGATTTTAATGTGAAGGCGAAAACAACACACAATGTCTCGCTTCAACAGCCAGGCTCAAATATACTTTACCTGAAAGTCAAAACCGATCCGGCAATTGAAGCAGATACCGATGATGAATATGAAGAAGGCATCAATATCCACAACAAAAAAATGGTTATTGTAAATAACCACCGATGCAACCTCGTAACTTTCGATGAGAAAAAAATAACATTGGGCCCGCCCGACCTGAATATTATTCCCGGTGAAACCGACAGCTTCGAACTGATCATTACCACCAATGCACGCGGCGAAACAAAAAAGGATGCCATGAACAGGGCAAAAAAAATAAAATACAATATTGTTCAGACCGATTCAGTCATTGAATTTGATCACACATTTGAAATCGCTTGCGAAGATAAATGGAGAGGACAGGATGTTCAGTTAACACTTAAAGTTCCGAAAAACAAAATGATATACCTGGATAAAAGTATGAGACACATTATTTACGACATAAAAAACGCAAGCAACACAGTTGACGAGGACATGCTGAAACGCAGATGGGTAATGGGGATAAGCGAATTAAAATGTGTGGACTGCGAGGGCCTTGATGTGGATAAAGATGAAATGGGAATACCTCCCCCGCCGCCGCCTGCTGTACCGGGAGAGATCACGATTCCTAAATCGCCTAAATAACCACTTGCAAACTAAAATACCCGCTTGTGTAAAAGTTGAATGTGAGTTGAATAAACAGATTTATATTTGAAAATAATAAAGGGGTTTATTGTGCAATAAACAAAATGGGGAGGTTAGTAGTGTTTCCTCCCCTCCCTTTACCTCTTAAATTGGAATTGAAGTGCAAAAATATGACAAGCAATTTATACAGGTGTTCACAGACAAAATTCTATTGAGTAATTGCTGATTGAATTTTACAAAAGTTTCGGGTAAAGCAGCTCAGGAAAGTCCCCTCATAATCCCGTTCACAGATTCCTTAATAAAATCAACAATCTGTACTTTTTCTTTAGAAGCAGGTGCTTCGGTTTCAACGATGGCCAACGCGTTAGTGAGGTTATGCCCGCGCACGTATATCATACGGTAAATATCTTCTATCTGGCGCACCATTTCATCAGTGTAGCCTCTGCGCTTTAACCCAACAGAGTTAATACCCACATACGATAAGGGTTCTTTTGCCGCCCTCACAAAAGGAGGAACATTTTTACGAACCAATGAGCCGCCCGCGATAAAACTGTGCGCACCAACCCGCACAAACTGCTGTACACCGACAAAACCTTCGAGTATAGCATAGTCCTCAATTATACAATGCCCTGCGAGCCCGACAAATGATGCTAAAATAACACCGTTCCCAATTGTGCAATCGTGCGCCACGTGAGCGCTCACCATAATCAGGCAATTGCTGCCAATCACCGTTTTGTGTTTGTCTTTTGTGCCACGATGTACGGTAACATGTTCACGTATCACTGTATTGTCACCTATTTCAACGGTAGTAACTTCACCCTCAAACTTCAGGTCCTGTGGCACAGGCGCTATTACCGCACCCGGAAATATTTTGCAGTTTTTACCGATACGCGCACCATCAAAAATAGTTACGTTCGGGCCAATCCATGTATTGTCGCCAATTTCAACATCATCATAAATTGTTGAAAAAGGTTCCACTTTAACATTGGCACCTAATTTTGCTTTTGGACTAATGTACGAGAGCTGGCTCATTTTTCGCTTCCTGGTTTTTAGTTTTAACAATCTGAGCCATCATTTCGGCCTCCATGACAGGCTTATTGTTAACATAAGCCACTCCTTTCATGTGTACAAGTCCTCTTCTTATTGGTGTCAACAGGTCAAGCCGGAAAACTACAGTATCACCCGGAATAACCATCTGCCTGAAACGCACACCGTCAATTTTCAGGAAGTAGGTCAAATAGTTTTCAGGATCAGGAACTGTTTTAAGTGCCATCACTCCCCCAACCTGTGCCATAGCTTCGACCAACAGAACACCCGGCATTACAGGGTTGTCAGGAAAATGTCCCCTGAAAAAATCTTCATTCATCGTTACATTTTTCACTCCAATGATATGCTCCTTACTCATCTCCATTATTTTATCAATAAGAAGCATTGGAGGACGATGAGGAAGTATTTTCTTTATCTCATGTATATCATATAAAGGCGGTTTATTCAGATCGAATGAAACACCCGCAGGCTTTTGCTGCTTTTGTTGTTTGATCAGCTCCTTTATCATCTTAGCGAACGCAACATTACCGGCATGTCCGGGACGGGCCGCTAATATATGTGCCTTTATGTGTACTCCTACCAGAGCCAGATCGCCAACCATATCCAGCAGCTTATGTCTTGCCGGCTCATTATAATAGTGAAGCGTGGTGTTGTTCAAAACTCCTTTTCCCTTTACCTGCACATTGGGTTTATTGAACACTTTTGCCAGGTATTCGATCTTCTCCACAGGTATAACACGATCAACCAACACGATCGCATTATCAAGATCTCCGCCTTTGATAAGGTTATGCGCTAATAAGCCTTCGAGTTCATGCAGGAATACAAAGGTCCTGCATTTGCCAATCTCTTCCTTAAACTCACCTACATGATACATTGTAGCGTGCTGCGTACCCAACACTTCAGAATTATAATCGACCATAACCGTTAACCTGAACTCATCCTGTGGAACAGCGAGCATCTCCACTTTCTTTACAGGATCCTCAAATGAAAGATTTTCTTTCAGTTCAAAATATACACGTTCCGCGTTTTGTTCAACAGTTCCGACCTTTTCGAGCGCCCTGATAAAAGGTATTGAACTCCCATCCATTATAGGAATTTCAGGGCCATCCAGCTCAACCAATACATTATCGAGTTCCATCCCAACCATTGCTGCCAACACATGCTCCGTTGTACTTACACGCCCGCCGTTCTGCTCCAGTGTTGTACCCCTGGCAGTATCAACCACATTATCAACGTCCGCATCAATTACGGGCTTGCCGGGCAGGTCAATACGCTGAAACTTAAACCCGTAATTTTCAGGAGCGGGCTTAAAAGTTAAGTTTGTTTTTTTCCCGGTGTGCAATCCCACTCCCGATACAGTAACCGGTTCTTTGACAGTTCTTTGTTTCATGTTCATGGCAAAAGGCTTAGAGCTGTTTTAAAATATTAATTTGAGTTTATAATATGGGCTAAAGCCCAAAGAACAAAACATTTATTTATCCCCGGCAATTTGCCTGAGTTCTTTTAATATTTTTTCAAGTTCATTTATCTGCTGCTGAACTTCAGGCAATTTTTTAAACATCACATACGAACGTTTATAATCACCAATAGCATATGCAGGAGACCCCTGCACAACGGCCTCTTTCTCTTT
>JACPDY010000147.1 GCA_016183775.1 Bacteroidota bacterium | reverse complement strand
TTTTCTTTGGTCAGAAAAATCGCCTTAAACATTATTCGGGCATACAAAGGTGACAAAAGAAGCCTTAAAAGACGAAGACTTCAGGCTGGATGGCGAAATGATTATCTTGAAGAATTGTTAAAATCTTGATGCGGTGGCCCTCCGGTATCTCCCCTTCAACGATCAATTTCCCTTTGGTAGCATTTTTAATTTGCTCAACACTAACTCCCGGAGCTCGCTCCAGTAATTTAAAGCCCTGAGGAGTTACATCGAGCATAGCCAGTTCAGTAACATTTTTTTATCGCGGTCAGATGTTTGTGTCCTGACACTAATCTTAAAAAATAAGTTAAAATCATATTATAATGTGATTTTTGTTGCTAAATCAGGAAATAAAAACTACTTTTGCCTGTAAAATCACACCATAATGTTAGCCAAGAAATTTGGAGAAAGCATAAAGGCTAGACGAAAGGAGTTGAGAATAACCCAACCACACTTAGCCGAACTGGCAAAAGTGAGTACCAATACTTTGTATAAGCTGGAACGTGGACAAGGCAATCCATCATTGGATGTGCTGAACAAATTGGCCGAAGTGTTGGGAATGGAGCTCACGCTTGAAATTAAAAAGAAGCATTGAGTAAATGAGAGCAATGGAAATATACCGCAACGGAACTTTAGCCGGAATATTGACAGAAGAAAATCGTCAGCATTTTGTGTTCAGGTATGATGACACATATTTTAATGACGCTAATAAACCGGCTATCAGTTTAACGCTTCCGAAAATTCAAAAGGAATACAGCAGCGAATTTTTGTTTCCATTTTTCTTTAACATGCTAAGTGAAGGCGTAAACAGAAAGCTGCAATGCACGCAATTGCGGATTGATGAGGAAGATAATTTCGGTTTGCTGATGGCAACGGCGCAGTATGATACCATAGGAGCCGTAACAGTAAAACCAATAGCAGCAAAATGAACGTAGATGAATTGAAATATTGTCCCGGAACTTTGGCTGTAGGTTTTACTACATACAGTCCGGGTTGTTTGCGGAATTTATTTGGCGGTAAAAAGGTAAGTCATGTTTTGCCCTATGAACAGCCACAGCAAAACGAAGAAGTTGCAGAGCAGTTTATGGAAAATCGCAAGCGCATATCCATATCGGGGGTGCAGGAAAAGTTAAGTTTTCTTCTTGAAAAAAATATGTTGCGTTTGACAAACGAAGGAGAGCAGGGAACTTACATACTCAAACCCATACCAAGAGATTTAAAGAAGGTTGACCAGGTTCCGGCAAACGAACATCTCACAATGCAAATAGCAAAGCAGGTTTACGGGTTAAACACGGCTGAAAATGCCATGATATTTTTTAAGAATGGTTCGCCGGCTTACATCACCAAACGATTTGATGTAAAACAAGAAGGCGGAAAGTGGGGCAAAGAAGATTTTGCAACGCTGACGGGTAAAACCAAAGACAATGCAGGGGCCGGTTTCAAATATGAATACAGCTATGAAGAAGCTGGAATGCTGATACAAAATCATGTTCCGGCCTGGAGAGTGGAAATAGAAAAATATTTTTCGTTGGTGGCGTTCAACTTCTTGTTCTCAAATGGGGATGCACACTTGAAAAATTTTTCCTTGTTGGAATCATCCAAAGGTGATTACCTGTTAAGCCCTGCTTATGATTTGGTAAATACAAAACTGCACGTTGACGATTCTGATTTTGCATTGGACAAAGGATTGTTTGCTGATAATTTTAAAAGTGAGGAATACAAAAAAAACGGACATCCTTCTAAAAGTGACTTTACAGAATTTGCCAAAAGAATAGGCGTAACAGAAGGTAGAGTTGAAAAATTGTTGAATCCATTTTTAGAAAGACAACCCTTTATGGAAACTCTGGTGAGCCGTTCGTATTTAAATGATGCAAACAAGAGAAGTTATTTGCTGATGTATAACACGAAACGCAATTATTTAACCCAAACTATGCATTAGAAAAGATCTAATGCATAGCGATTAAGAAAATCAACCATTTCGGCTGCACTTTGTTTCATCGAAAAGGTTGATTTTCTAAGTCGGAATAAACCCAACTAATGCAGATACCCGAAAAGGGCATAAATAGTTCGGCTCATTCTTCGCCTTCTACTGCATAAGCTGGGTTTAATAGCGTAAATGAATTGCGAATATTCTGAAGATACTGAGTACTACGGGCTTATGCGACAATTTATTAATCAAAACGCTTATTTTACGATGCTTTCAAAGGGCCAAATGCCGCCCAGGCAATGAGCGTAGTAGTACATTTGCTGAAACAGCAGACACAATTCAATCCAACTTCATCTCCGGTATCTCCCCTTCAATAATCAGCTTCCCTTTAGTAGCATTTTTAATTTGCTCAACACTAACACCCGGAGCACGTTCCAGTAATTTAAAGCCCTGGGGTGTTACATCAAGCATTGCCAGCTCGGTAACAATTTTTTTCACGCAACGCACCCCCGTCAATGGCAAGGTACATTTTGGCAGAAGTTTCGATTCACCTGCTTTGTTCACATGCTGCATGGCCACAATAATATTATCAGCCGAAGCGACAAGGTCCATCGCGCCGCCCATGCCTTTCACCATTTTTCCGGGTATTTTCCAGTTGGCAATATCACCTTCCTCACTCACTTCCATCGCACCAAGTACAGTAAGATGTACGTGTTGTCCGCGTATCATAGCAAAGCTGGTGGCAGAATCAAAAATAGAGGCCCCCGGTAATGCGGTAACGGTTTGTTTCCCGGCATTGATCAGGTCGGCGCTCTCTTCCCCTTCGTAAGGGAATGGTCCCATTCCAAGCAATCCGTTCTCGGATTGAAAAATAATGTTCAATCCTTTTGGAACATAATTCGCCACAAGTGTGGGAATACCAATTCCCAGATTTACATAATATCCATCTTTTAATTCTTTGGCAATTCGTTTGGCAATACCGTTTTTATCTAACATGAGGCCCCCTCCATACTTCTCCGCCTTAGGCGGAGAATGTTTTTAAATGAAATTAATATGTACAAAAATACAGGTCGCCTCATCGGGGGCGACCTGTATTTTAAAATTATTTTAGTTTTATACACACATTTTTCGGTTCCGTAAAAAAGCGAAGCGCTTCAAAACCTCCTTCACGGCCAACGCCTGAATTTTTTAGTCCTCCAAAAGGAGTGCGCAGATCACGCAGCAGCCAGCAGTTGATCCATATAATGCCGGATTGCAGATGCTGTGCCATACGATGCGCGCGTGTTAAATTTTCTGTCCATATAATTCCTGCAAGGCCGTATTGCGTGCTATTAGCGTAGCCTAACACTTCACCTTCTGTATCAAAAGGAGTAAGGGTTACAACCGGGCCAAAAATTTCTTCCTGGTTGGTGCGGCAGTTATAGGACAGTCCCTCAATTACTGTTGGCTCAATAAACCAGCCATCCGCGCAATCTCCCCTGAGTTTAACTTCATTTCCTCCGCACAAAATTTTACCGCCTTCTTGTTTCGCCAATTCTATATACGATAATATTTTTTCCTTATGCTGCTTCGATACAATTGCGCCATGCCGTGTTTTATCGTTAGCAGGATCGCCGGCTTTTAGCTCGCGGGCTTTTGCCACAAACTCTTTTTTAAATTTTTCATACAATGGACGCTCAATAAAAATGCGTGAGCCGCAAAGGCATATCTCACCCTGATTTGAGAACGAAGAATGTATTGTTGTTTTCAACATCTGTTCAAAATCACAATCAGCGAAAATAATATTGGGATTTTTTCCGCCGAGTTCCAGCGAAAGTTTTTTAAACATAGGCCCTGCCACACGTGCAATCTCGGCCCCGGTTTTAGTGCCGCCTGTAAATGAAATAACAGGGATGTTTGGGTGAGCGGTTATCGCTGTACCGACTTTATGTCCGTACCCGTGCACAATATTTAAAACACCCTTAGGCAATCCCGCCTCAATACATAATTCGCTGAGTAAATAGGCTGTCATCGGTGTTATTTCCGATGGTTTGGCTACTACTGTGCAGCCGGCCGCAAGAGCAGGAGCTATTTTCCAGGTAAATAAATACAAAGGTAAATTCCAGGGCGATATGCAGCCCGCCACACCAACCGGTTCATGTAAAGTGTAATTGATGGCAGTATCCTCCATGATCTGCGCTTCACTTGATAAATGTAAAACACCTGTAGCATAAAAACGGAAATTGGCTGCCGCCCGTGGTATATCCACTACACGAGCTAATTGAATGGGTTTGCCGTTATCAGTGCTTTCGGCGCGCGAAAGTTTTTCGTGATTTTTATCAATAAGGTCTGCAATGCGGATCAATAGTTTGCTGCGTTCTTCTTTGGAAGTGAGCGACCAGGCCGGAAAAGCCTTTGCCGCGGCTTCGTATGCCAATTGTACGTCTTTCCCGTCCGAATCGGGAATATATGAATATACTTTTCCTGTAGCGGGATTATAATTGTCGATGTATTGAGTGCCAACAGGAGCAATTAATTCACCGTTAATATAATTTTTGATCTGTTGCATATATTTTTTACCTGAATCCTTCTGCGTACAATCCTGTAAACGATTTTAAAAATAGGTAAAATTTGAGTATAATCCATCTCAAAAATACTGCTCATAATGAGTATGGTTGGTATTGCCTTTCGCACAGGTTTGAGGTAAATGGAATGAAAAGAGGCGTCCCGTCCGGGGCGCCTCTTAAACACCATCGAAATTGCACAAAAGGAGGTAATTTACTCGATGATGATTTTCTTTGCCACAGATCGTTTGCCTTGTTGAAGGTTGATCACATATACACCCTTGCTTTCCGAATTCAGATCGATCTCACGTTTGTATTTTTCTTCTCCTTTAAGGGTTTCGGCGTAAACCTGTTTCCCTGTAACATCAGTAATGGTTATAGCAACCGGGCTTTTATCTCCTGTTTCAAATTCCAATGAAAACTTTCCGTTTGAGGGATTCGGATAAAAATTCAATGTCTCAAGCTTTAGTTCATTTTTTGTTCCGGTGGGAGTGGAGTTCTTGGTGTTTTGAGTTTCAATAACCTTGATACAACTTACTGCCTTTACTTTTTTACATTCCGACTTGCCGTCCTTCGATTCATTTCGTATCTCTTTAACTACTATATCTCCTGGTTCAGCATCTTCAGTGTCGAAATTGTAGCTATAAGCGCTTGTATTGGTAACGTCATTATTGATGATCACTTTCTTCACTTTCTTTTTTTGATCCTTTTCATCACCCGTTTCTTTTGTGAATACTTCTATGTTTTTCATCAGACTATCCATGTTTGGCAAGGCTTTGTCAGTGCCCGCCGCCGCCAGAACCATTACGTTCACATTTTTACCTTTGAGTTTATCAAGATCTTTTTCGAGGTCTTTAAGTTCTCCCTGATCAATAGTTTGCTCATTAATGGTTGTATCTCCATCAATGATCGTAATAGTTTTAACCTTCATTTGATGGTTGTTTGGACTTATCCAGGTTTGAGACCATCCTGTTAGCCCTGTTAATGTTGCCAATGAAAGCACCATAACTGATTTTGTAATTTTGCTCGTTTTCATAGTTAATTTTTTGTGTCCCTAGCCAAACAGTGCGCCGGTGTTAGGAGAGAGACGGTTTATAAAATTTATTAGTTGAGCATCAACACCACAAAACTACATCAACTACCCGGGCAGCCCTGTTAACGACCGGTTAAGATTTGTTAAAAAAAGTTAAGCATGCGGGGTATGTGAATGCTTAGGTTAAATTTGTACTATTCTCTTCTCCTATTCTAAAGGAGAGGGTCGGGGGTGAGGCCATGAACAAACGAAACATACAGTTTATAATAATTTTAATAAGCGTTGCTCTTGTTGGGCTTATTCTTACACAGCTGTATTGGGTTAAAAATGCTATTGAATTAAAAGAGGAGCATTTCGACCAAAGTGTGAATGAGGCATTAAATAACGTCGTATATAAATTTGAAAAGACATCAACAGCCGCTAAGATCACCCGCAAGCTGAATTTCCGAAAGCAGGGGATACGGTGGCTGATGCAAAATGATTCAATGAAAAGTACGGCCCAGATAACTTACGATACGATCTTTGATGGGAATAAAATGCAGGTTACTGACAAAAAGGTTCACGTAAAAATTTATGAAGAGTACTTGTCGGATTCGAATGGGGTAGTAGTTAAAAAAAGGCGGGTAAAAAATTTTACAGATGATTCGCTTACAGATCGGTCATTTGATATCCGTTCATTGTGGGCGCATGATTCGCTGAATGTAAAGGGAATAGATTCCTCAGATGAGCGCTATCGCTGGATCACACACAAATCAGATGTTGTAAATGATATTTTTGATGAACTGGTAAGTGTTAATGTATATAATGATTATAAGCAAAAGATCGACACCGTCCTGCTCGACTCACTTGTTAAAAATGAGTTAAACGAAAGGGGGGTCAATGCGGGATTTCGATATGGCGTGTTAAATAATGCGATTATCAATAATCCTTCTAGTAAGCAAATGAACCTGTTGTATTCAAAGTACAGGGTTAATCTTACTCCCGACAATATTTTCATTGAGCCGCTTTACCTTGCGATACATTTTCCGAATCAGAAAAATTATATTCTTAATACATTATGGTTCATGCTTGGCGGTTCGGCAGTACTTATTCTGGTGTTAATATTTTCATTCTATTACGCTATTTCAACAATACTCCGGCAGAAAAAACTATCTGAAATAAAGAATGACTTTATAAATAACATGACACATGAATTTAAAACTCCGATCTCCACAATATCACTCGCTTGTGAGGTATTAAATGATAGTAGTGTAAACAAAACTCCTGAGCGTACCGGCAATTATATAAAAATGATCAGTGATGAAAACAAGCGGTTAGGCGTTTTGGTGGAGAATGTTTTACAAACAGCGATCCTTGACAAAGGAGAGTTTAAATTGAAAATACAGGATGTGGATATACACCAGCTCGTATTGCAATCGATCAGCAATATCAAATTACAGGTCGATAAAAAGGAGGGTGAGATCATCACATATCTCAATGCAGGCAAAACAATTATCCAGGCCGACAAAGTTCATATCACCAATATTATTTTCAACCTTATTGACAATGCACTGAAATATACTGATCAAAAGCCCCGTATTGAAGTCTCTACACAAGATAGTGTACATGGAATCGCTGTTTCGGTAAAGGACAATGGAATTGGTATAAGTAAGGAAAATCAGAAAAAGATATTTGATACACTTTACCGTGTTCCGACCGGCAACATTCATAACGTTAAGGGTTTTGGTCTTGGTCTCAGTTATGTAAAAGCGGTGATCGGGAAACATAATGGTCAGATACATGTGGATAGCGAACCCGGCAAGGGCAGTACATTTACTATTCACCTGCCGTATAAACAAACAGAAATCTAACAAAATCAGTTCTCATGGTGGCAGAAGAAAAAACAAAAATATTATTAGCCGAAGATGACAGCAATCTCGGTAACCTGCTCAAGGAATACCTCGAGGCAAAGAACTACGATACATCCTGGGCTAAAAACGGCAAGGAAGGATTCGATCTGTTTAAAAAGAATTCGTACGACCTCTGCCTGCTTGATGTAATGATGCCTTTGAAAGACGGATTTACACTGGCTAAAGAAATTCGTGCGCAGAACAAATCGGTTCCTATTGTTTTTCTTACCGCCAAGTCGATGAAAGAAGATGCAATTGAAGGCTTTACAGTAGGCGCGGACGATTACATTACCAAACCATTCAGCATGGAGGAATTATTGCTCCGGTTGAACGCGATTTTAAGACGGACAAAAAATCAAACTACTGCGGATAATACCATTAAGTTCTTTGAAATAGGCCATTATCAATTTGACTATGAGAATCAGAAATTGAAGATGGGGAAGAAGGAGCAAGGTTTGACAACAAAGGAGGCAGAATTGCTTCGTTTACTTTGCCTGCATAAAAATGATGTGCTTGACCGGAACTTCGCGTTGAATGCGATATGGAAAGACGACAATTATTTTAACAGCCGGAGTATGGATGTGTTCGTTACCCGCTTGCGTAAATATTTAAAGGATGATCCTAAAGTTGAGATAATAAACATTCACGGCAAGGGATTCAAATTGCTGGTCAATAAATAGGAGTGTTCAAAGTTTCTGGTTCAATGTTCAAGGTTTTTTGTATTGAATTATTATGCCGCGATTATATTTCTTCAAACCGTTTAATACTAGAAGCCATCTCAAAAATATAAACAAGGCTTAAGTATTTAACAATTAGTTCTTTGTAATATTATTGATGGAGGCGATTTTGGAGATGTAATCGAGCTGAGATTTGTAAATAAAAACAATGGCAGAGCTCAGTAATGCACA
>JACPDY010000146.1 GCA_016183775.1 Bacteroidota bacterium | reverse complement strand
TCTAACTATTATTTCAACAGAAAGACTTGGAACGCTCTGTATCAAAAAATGAACGTGATTGTCGTCTGCGCCAATTTCTATAAAATGTATTTCATATCTCTCCGAAATCTGCTTACATACTTCGACCAAGCTTTTTTCAACTGCTTCAGACAATATAACCCTCCGATATTTTATCGGAGAAACCATGTGATACAATAGCAAACTTTTATTATGACGCTTATGAATATGTTCACTCATAACGCAAATGTAATGCTTTAGCTCACGCACACCCCGAGGCAGAGCCTCGAGGTATTATTTGAATAAACATAAACAGGAGTTATTGAAAATATTAGGCGTAGATAGCATTGCTGGCTGGTAAGGTTAAAAACAAATATAGATTATGCTCTCCATTTTACAAGGGAATATTACCAAATATTATATAAATCTGCTTTTCAATCGAGTCCAAATTTGGTGAACAGCAAATGGGAAACTACACTTGATTTTAGAAATAGCTACTGTGTTAATTAATATAACCCATATTGAATTTAAATTTTGAACCGATAGATTTTCTTTCAATTACGGATACTTCCTTCACATTTTTTTTTAAATGCATGTAACTACCTGTATATATTGCGCTTATAATAACATTGATTTTTCCTAATATACGGAAGTGTGAAAGCAGCCGGTTTAAAAGACTATAATTTTGACCAGAAAATGGTTTTCCTTCGAATTCTGATTAACCTATATTTATAAATTGAATAATAATATTAAAAGGTTATTTGGGTCTTCGGGCAAAAAATAAAATTTATGTTGATACAGCAAGGGGTGATAGTTTAACAAAAAACTTGCTCGAATATTTTAGATTCGTAAAAATAGCAAGATCATTAGTGCAATAAATAATTCTGTAAACACTCCTCTATATTGTCCAAATAAGCTAATAGTCGCACTATTAACGACTGCCCGCACTTTTTTAATTAAATTAAAAAAAGTGAAAATAGTGTACCCTTTATGTGAAATTTCCAGTTAAATACATTATGAAAAGGTGTTTATGTAGTATTTTCTTATATGTTATTATTGCTTCCACTTTCTCATTAAACGCGCAAAATTCCTGTTCTACATCCGGCACTGCCGTTTCCGGAGCCGGAGACCTTTCAATGACCGGCGGTGTAAATTACTATGTAGCAAAAAACACATCCTGGTCTGGGAATTTAACCGGTTCGAATGCGAACGTTTTGAGAATAAATGATATTTGTTCCGGCTCGTCGCAAGGCTCCTGGACCGGCGGCATTACCGAAACATGGTTTCCTAATTCAAGTAACTTTAGAATTGCTGTTTATGGAATAATCAATACTTCCACTACATGGACAGTCAACAATAATCGTACCTGGTATGATACTATTTATTCTTCCGGAAGTCAAACTTTGGGTGGTTTAATTATATCCAGCAGTGGTCCAAACTCTATTGTGAATTATGGTACACTCACCATCAATGGCGATCTGAATATTACCGGTTCAATAACTATAATTAATAAAAGTGGCGGCACAGTGCACATTACCGGAAGCATTACCGGGACCGGCAATCCTAATTACGACAATTCAGGAACATTTACCGTAGATGGCACTTTCAATTATTTCGGTACCGGGAATTTGACCAACAATGCCGGAGGAATAATTAATGCAGGAACTATTAGCTCCAATAGTAACGGCACATTAACAAATAACGGACAAATAAATGTCTCAAATAACTGGACCTCTAACTCCACCACAATAATAAACAACAGTTACATAATTATCGGGGGTACTTACAGTGGCAACACAAATATGACATGGGGACCTTCCAGCTACTTTCGGGCCAATATATGGAATTCAAGCGGCAACATTACAGGCCCGGGATCATCATGCGCTGCCTTAGATGTTACAACATCCTGGAGTTATTCCGGAACAGTTGGAGCGGGGAATTCCGGAAATGTTTATATGTGCTTAAGGGCTAGTCCGGGAAGCGGGCCGGGAGGATCGCTGAATAGCACGCAGCTCACATGCAGCGGGTGCACCACTCTTCCAATTGAATTAATACTGCTGACTGTTGAAGCTGTTAACGGTATAAATTATTTACATTGGATGACGGCCACTGAAACCAACAATGCGTACTTTACAATAGAGCGTTCAAAGGATGGCGTATCGTTTGAGCCAATTGGGAAGATCAGCGGCGCGGGCAATAGCTCTAAAAATTTACGTTATGCTTTTGCAGATGAAAAGCCATTTGAAGGCCAGAATTATTACAGGCTTATGCAAACTGATTTTGATGGCAAGTATAGTTTTTCTCCTGTTGTTTCATCCAACCGGACAAAAAATCTTTCAATGAATTTGTTTCCTAACCCCAACAACGGAACATTTACAATTGATGTGAGAAATTACCGGCCCGAAGACGGAGTTTTAATTGTAATGCTTAATATACTTGGCAAAGAGGTTTATTTTTCGAAGGTTGATGTGTCATCCGATACCGGTTCGGCAAATTATCTTACTGTAAATAATGACAACATTTCTCCGGGTGTATACTATGTGATCGCCTCCTCCAATAACTATATTGTGAAACATAAGCTGGTAGTTTCAAAATAACTAAACCACTATGGACTGAAAGTCCATAGGTTGAGGTAAAGAAAGAATGAAATTCTTTCCGCAATACTAAATAAAAAATGCTCTGTGGTTCTCTGTGTCTCCTCTGTGCTGCACACCGAAGTGTTTTTGGCACACAGGTGTGAAACTCTGAGTAACAAAAAAATTACACAGAGAAAAAGGAGTTTCACAGAGAGCCACAGAGAAAATAATGTTTTTAGAAACTGAAAGTCTTGCACTGAAAGTGCATACCTGCCTGCCGGCAAAGCAGGGTTTCAACTAACGAATGAGACCAATGAAAGCGTCATTGTTCTCACCTTCCAAATAATCTACCAAATTCAAGCTCCTTCATAACCCTCATCATTTAATAAGTGCTGCCCATGCGACGCGGAAACCGCCAATTCATCGCACAAATTATTCTCGGGATTATTGGCATGGCCTTTAACCCATTTAAAATGCACTTTATGTTTAGGATAAATCCGCAGAAAACGCTGCCACAGGTCGGCATTTTTTTTTTCTTTAAACCCTTTTTTCTGCCAACCAAATACCCACTTTTTTTCCACCGAATCCACTACATATTTTGAGTCAGAAAAAATAATTACTTCACTTCCGTCCTTTTTCAACATTTCTAGCGCAACAATAACGCTTAACAATTCCATGCGGTTATTAGTGGTATGCTTATACCCTTGTGAAATCTCCTTCCGGTGATGTCCTGAAATCAATACAATGCCATAACCTCCGGGACCAGGATTTCCTCGTGCAGAACCATCAGTGTAGATGTGGATCATTAAGCTAATATAAGGAGGAAATAGAGAACTGTTGTGTTGGAGAATGAAATATCGAACTCAACAATTTTGTGTTTCTCCGATTCAACATTTTTTTAAATAATGCCTGCTCCAAGCAATACCGCCAATATCAATAGCGCGACAGTAACGAAATACTGTAAAAATTTCAATGTTACCTTTTTCAAAAAATGACTGCCTAAATAGGCTCCGGCAAAAGCGCTTAAAGTAGCGGCGACAAGCAGCCATTTATTTTCCAAAACACTCGCATTGAAATACTTTGTTGAATACATAGGCAACCTCGCCGCATCCACCATACAGGCAATAAAAATTCCAGTGGCAATAAAACTTTCTTTGCTTAACCCGGCTTTTATCAGAAACATACTCCGTAATGCCCCCTGGTTACCCGAAAGTCCGCCAAAAAATCCGCTTATGAATCCTCCAAGGCTGAGATAGCTTTTATCAAATTGAATTTTTTGAAGACGGGGAATTATTTCAAATAATGTGAAAATGATGATCAATAATGCAATACACATTTTTATAGGTGTGGTTGCGACAGTTAAAGTTCCTAAAGAATATTGGTAGACGGTTTGAATATCGGACAGATCCTTCAGCACCCAGGCTCCGATAAAAGAAGCGATCATGGAAGGCACACCAAAACGGAGAATAATACCCCATTCCTTTGTAAAACCGACCAATACCATTTTAAATACATTATTCAACAGGTGAACCACGGCAGTCAATGAAATGGCTATTTCAACAGGAAAAAAAACCGCGAAGACGGGTGTTAAAATAGTCCCAAGCCCGAAACCGGAAAAAAAAGTGAGCAGTGAAGCGAACAGCGCAATTAAACAAATTATAACTAGCATATCAAAAAATTATACTCCCAGGTTACTGCGGAATAATTTTACGGCGATGGCCAGTAATATTATTCCAAACACTTTTCTCAAAATATTAATACCACCGGGACCAAGTATTTTTTCGATGCGATACATGTTTTTTAAAACAGCGTAAACAAATACAAGGTTTATTAAAATAGAAACAACGATATTCTCAATGTGATACTGCGCACGGATAGAAAGAAGTGTTGTAAGTGTTCCGGCACCTGCAAGTATAGGAAAGGCAATGGGCACTATTGACGCGGTGGCCGGTGTATCATCTTTGTAAAATTTTACACCCAATATCATTTCCAAAGCAAGGAAGAATAAAATAAATGATCCTGCAATGGCGAAAGAGTTTACATCTATACCGATCAAATTGAGGATGGATTGACCGACAAAAAGAAAGGCAACCATAATACCTCCCGACACCAACGTAGCTTTCCCCGATTGAATGGAGCCAACTTTTGACTTTATGTCGAGCAGTATTGGTAGGCTACCCACTACATCAATAACGGCGAATAACACCATGCTAATGGTGGCTATTTCTTTCAGGTTGAAATTCACGTTAAATAAAAGTATGAAAAAAGGAGGCAGCCGCAGTAACAGAAAGCAGGAAAAAGGATAATAATACCAATTATAAATATTAATTAGTCCAATTTATATTTGAAAAAACATACCCAAATCCACATGTTTTTTTTATGCTTTGTTCTGTGAGGTTGCTAAGTTCAAGTGTAATAAAGTCACTTACTTCATCAAGGGTTTT
>JACPDY010000145.1 GCA_016183775.1 Bacteroidota bacterium | reverse complement strand
GTTTAATTTGCTATCGTCTACGGTAAAATGATTTTTATTTTTCATAAACAATTTTTCTTCCTTTACCTTTTCAATATACTGCTTGAGTGTATTCAAAATTTGTATGTTTGTAGTCATAGGGGGGATGTTTGGTTACATCAACGAACAGAGGAATCTGTTCTTTAACCCCCCTGTAATTCAAATAATTATCATCCAACTTAATGACATTGCGCTTTAAGGGATGTCATCCCTATAAATCACTTCCTTATAATTTTAAATTCTCCATTATTAGCCAGCTTTATGATAACAGAAGGCTGGCTTTTTTTATTGTTGTTTTGACGCCATTTTACCACGTAGCCGGCCTGGTCGATTATGTCTTTTTTTATTTCATTGAATGTTAAAGGTGCCGGTTCTCCGCTGATATTTGCCGAAGTTGAAACAATCGGCTTGCCGAATTTTCGGATGAGTTTTTGGCAAAACTCATCTTTCGCAATGCGTATACCAACAGAGCCATCCTCGGCTATAACAGAAGGAGCCAATCCTATCGCTTTATCGTAAATGATCGTAATTGGACGTTCTGACGTTTCAATCAGGTCCCATGCTGCTTCCGGCACATCATTTACATACCGTAAAAGCTGCTGCTCATCCGCAACCAACACAATGAGACTTTTTGACTCAGTTCTTTGTTTTACACTGAAAATTTTAGAAACGGCCTGCTCATTTGTCGCGTCACAGCCAAGGCCCCATACGGTATCAGTAGGGTAGAGGATCACTCCTCCCGAACGTAATACTTCAAGGGCTTTTTGGATATCCGTTTCCACTTAATTAATAATATTTTTCAGATCAATCGTTAACGCACACTTAAAATGTCCTTGAGGACAAGCCTTAAAGCCATGTAAGCCACATGGCCTGCAGCTTATGGGTTCTGTTGTTTCAATAATTTTTGATCGATCCGACAAGGGGCCGAAACCAAAAGCTGGTATGGTTGAACAAAAAACAGCAGTTATGGGTGCATTCATTGCTGATGCAATATGCAGCGGGGCCGAATCATTTACGTAATTCATTTCCGCCTCTTTCATTAAAGCTGCCGACTCAAGGAAGCTTAATTTGCCGGAAAGATTCGTTATGCCTTTGTTATTGGAATTCTGCTTTATCCATTCGCAGATTTCATTGTCTGCTGGCGCTCCCAGCAAATAAATTAAAGGTGTTCTTACCAGTTTAATAAGTTCGATCCATTTTTCCTTAGGAAATTGTTTGGTGAACCAAACGGATGTGGGTGCTATACATACATAGGGTTGTATTTTAAACTGATCAACAGCTTTAATGTCACTTGAACTTGGATACAACTTTGGTTTTGTAAATACTCCGGGTGCAAGGCTGTTAACTAACTCCAGGTTACGTTCCGCTTCATGCTTCCCATTTCCGATCTCATGTTTTACTTTGAGGCTATAACAAAAGGAGAATGGGTTTTTATCAAACCCGATCTTATTTTTCGCACCCGATAAAAATGTTATTAATCCTGAACTGGCAAAGCGATGTACGTTAATGATATGATCGTATTTCGTTTCGCGAACACGGTTGATTGTTTTAAAAAGGTTGGCAAGCTTGTTTTCTTTTTTATTCCATATAATGACTTCATTCAGTTTGGGATGGTTTTCAAGTAAACTTTCATTGCCATTACGTAAAAGGAAATCAATTTGAGCGGTGGGGTAAGACGCTGATAATCGTTCAATAAGAGGAGTTGCAAGTATAACATCACCAATGAAGGCTGTTTGTATGATAAGGAATTTCAATTTGAATTTAAAATTTATTTAAAATACCGTTAATTTTTAATTAAAATGAAGGGAGGTCCTTATTGATAATGTCCCATATTATGGAGTCATCTACCCCGAAGTATTCATGAACCAGAAAATTCCGCAAAGCGATTATTTTTTCCCATTCAATGGATGAATCTTTTTTTTTGGTTTCATCTGTATATAATTTAGTTAAGCATTGATATTCAATTTTTTAAGAACAGGTTAAGAGCGTAAATTTTCATCTTCGTACTCCCACACACAATTGC
>JACPDY010000144.1 GCA_016183775.1 Bacteroidota bacterium | reverse complement strand
TGCCACCGCAACAAATATAACCTGTAACGGTAGTAGCAATGGTTCCGTCACAGCCACAGCTGCAGGTGGCAGTCCCGCTTTCACTTACACCTGGTCGACACCCGGCGGATCTGCTTCAGCTATCTCGGGTTTAACAGCTGGTAATTACACTGTTACTATAACTGACAGTAAAGGATGTACTGCTACATCATCAGCTTCCATAATTTCACCGCCTGCCTTATCAGGTCTGTTCACCAAAGGTACCGCCAACTGTAATGGTTGCGGCTGTAAAGAATGGATAATGGTAAATGCTTCCGGGGGAACAAATCCATATACTTATACATGGCCGGATGGGTATATCAACCGATTTAAAAATAAACTGTGTCCGGGACCTTACAGCATTAATATTAAAGATAAAAACGGGTGTAGTGTAAACGTTAGTTTAACTACACCGTGACGGATGCAGTATAAATGTTAGCGTGACCGTACCGTGAGTTTTGTTGGGAGCATAGAGAGCTAAAGCATCAGCCCCCAACCAACTTCGCCTTCTCCCTCACCACTTCAGCAAATGACCGGTTCTCTATTTTACTTTCAAGCCAGCTGATAAAATCAAAATATTCCAAAGCTCTTTTTTCGAATGGGTTTTTCGATAATTTTAAAAGTTCTTCGCACAGCTCTTTAAATGCTTCTATAAGATCTTTATAAGTATTTTTCTTGAAAATTTTTTTCCGGATAAAATTCAGAATAGCATCCTCAAATTTATATAGGCGATTTCTTTTTAATAAATACCTGTACGTGGATTTTATTGAATATTCCAATAGTTCAGTGTCGTTTAATTCAAAATGAATAATCAAACTGATGATCTTTGAAAAGCAATGCAGATCACTTCTTGCATCAAGCGGGTTGTTTAATATTTTATTCAAATATGAGCTGGCTTTTTGGTAATCTTCAGCTCCAAAATACAATCGGCAGAAATCATAATTAACAACAACATTTTCTTCAATATTTCTATAAAGAACATTTTTTTGTTGTATTAGTTTTCTCTGAGCACCTTCCATTGCTCTGATGCCTGCTTTAAATTGGCCGGAGTCCACGTGTGTTTCCAGTGAGTGAACAAAAACATCAGTCTCAATTTTATTAGTCAGTTTTGGAAATTCGGTTTTCAGCGCATTTAATTTTTCATTATAGTCACGTGCTTCATTAAGCTTATAGAGTCTGTTCTGACATGTGATCATGTTATTTAATGCAGTTAAATACCTATCGGGTTTTTCTTTTAAAAGATGCGGGTTGTTTTCTAATAGCAGGGCCAACTTTTTTGAATAATGATATGCTTTGGAATAATCAAGACAATCGAAGTAATAAGTTGCATAAAACGCATAATAGGAATTAAGTGCCTGGAAAGACTTTGCTTTTGTTTCATGTTGAAACAAAGGGTGTTTTAAAAAAACATTATACAGTTTTAATTCCTCTCTGCTGCGTATAAAGCCTTTCTTAATTCTTTCAATAAACAGTCTGGAGGAAAGTAAGCGGTAATCATTATAATTTTTGCATTTAGTCATTGCATTAGATATTTCTTCGAATATATTATCAATATCTCCCCTAGTTTTATCACGGTATGCCTGTATATGTATCAATTCTGCTCCAAACTCCATTAGTTCGATAAGAGCCAGGTATTTCCCATGTTTTTTTGCATCAGCCTTACTTTTTCGGATCAATTTTTCACATTGCTTATAAAGTCCTTTTCCGAAAAGAAACTCTATCTTATTCAGATCGGTTCTCAAGCGGGCAGAAATACTTTCGTCAAAAGAATGAAGCGTTTTTAAGATCAGGTTGTACAGGTAATTTTTATGATATGAAAGCCGGGAGATCTTTATCGGCTGAAATTTTTTAAATAGCATATCTTCATTGTAACTATTTTGTTTTTCCAAAAAGTCGAACAGCTCGATATAAAATGGTTTATCGTCAACCGAGACATTTTTTACACTTATTTTAAAATAGGCCTTCTCTGCTTTTCCTAGAGAGCGGATAAGTTGAAAGAGATCATCAGAAGTGGATTTTTTCATAGTAAAAATAGTCGCTGCTTACCAAAATATTTAAATCGCTTTATGTGAGAGTTAGATATTTGAGTATGTAAAGATATTTAATAAAGTGTTCTAAATTCTGAAATTTTCCTTTAAATATATGCTTTTTAAGCTTTTTTCAATAGAATATTGACATAATTTATTACAAATAACGGGTACTAATTAAGCCTTTGCCTTGTCTTTTTTGATTTTGATAACCAAAATATATAAAAAGAATGGATTGCTTTTCAATTATTGTTTTTGGAAATTGTGTCTCAATAAAAACAAGGCCATAGTCTGAAAAAATATGATGAATAGAATTCTTTTCTTTTGTTGGGCGCAATTTTTAGTTCTCAGATTTGCTGACGCTCAACAGATCTATGCTTCACACTGGACAAGCAATCCTTTCGAGCATTTTGTATTTGTGGAAAACAAAGGTCAATTCGATAATACAAACAATAGTATTTATTATGGCGCCCGTACCGGTGGGCTGGATATTTATTTTTCGGCCCACAGTTTAACATACAGGCATGATGAGTTTAAGAAATTGAATGAGGAAGAAAAAGAGAAATTAGAAAGCAAAGGAAAAGAAGCGGAAGGGTTATTGAAACCAAAAACCCACTACCTGCAAGTGGAATGGATAGGAGCGAATCCGACAACCCGAATAGCAACAGGCGAACCTCAAACTTTTTATTACACATATCCCGATGAAAAAGACAATGGTAAAACTAGCCTTAAAGCTAACTGTTATAAAAAAATCACGCACAAAAATCTTTACCCAAATATTGATGTGGAATATATTCTTCCTGAAAAAGGTGGAGTAAAATACACCCTTATACTTCACCCGGGATCAGATATTTCCAAAGTTAAAATGCTTTACAAAAATGCAAAGAGGTTACGAAAAAGCAGGGAGGGCAATATTATTATTGAATCTTCATTCGGAGATTTCGTTGATCACGCACCACTTAGCTTTTATGCTATGGAGGGGGCAAGCGAAGAAGGAACAACCATTCAATCCGCCTTTGAATTAAATGGAAATACTGTTTCCTTTAAATTAAACTTAACAAAACCACAACCAGTAACTAAGGCAACAACTATAATTATTGACCCCTGGGTAAGCAATCCAACTTTTACAGGTTTAAATTCAGCTTTTGATGTGAATTACGACTTAAATGGAAACGTTTATGTGTATGGCTCTGCGTTCCCATTTCAGCTTGCTAAGTTTAATAGTTCAGGGGTTTTACAATGGTCATTTAATAATACGTTGTTCTCTGTATTATGGGGTTATGGCGACTTTGCCCTTGATGAAGTTACGGGTACAAGCTACGTTTTAGAAGGCTACACCGGATTTGTAGGGGCTGCAAGGTGCTTAAAGCTTAATTCATCAGGGTTCCAAATTGGTTTGTGGCCGGGAACTCTTCGCATGTCGGAATCATGGAGAGCCGAATATAACCAATGCATCGGAAAAGTTGTTGTTGCTGCGGGTGGCACCCCCAACATTGCTCCTGCCCAGGCTTATTTACTTGATCCCAATATGGTTAATGTTACCCCCGTAAATGTTGTTGGTGCAATACCCAATAGCGGCCATATTGATATGACATTACTTGCTACAGATCCAAATGGTAATTTTTGTTACATGTCACCGGCAAAGTCAACACAAGCTAGTCCATTGTATGATAATATTATGCTTAAATGTCCGATACCAAATCTTTTACCAACAAGTTTTTCGGTACCAACCGGGCACACATTTGGTGAAATGGGCCTTTCTATAGGTGGTGTAAATTCAACAAATGGGTTTAACGGCATGGCATGTGGCCCCACATTTCTTTATACGTTTGATGGCAGCATATTAAAGAAATGGAACAAAAATACAGGAGCCTTTATTGCCCAGGTAAATACAGGGGGGACAGTTTTCGCTTCACAAGGGCTTTCTGTGGATGAATGTGACAATGTATATGCGGGAGTTGGGAGTTCAATTAAAATGTATAATTCATCGCTTATACAGATTACAACATACGTTGCTCCCAACATATGCTATGATTTAAAGTTAGGCCAGAATAATAAATTATATGCCTGTGGGAAAGATTTTGTTTCGGAAATTATTGTAACGGGTAGCGGACAAACGGTTTCAGCAACATCTACTCCCGCAAGTAGTTGTAATATCTGTAACGGAACTGCTACTACTGCAATAACATGTGGCAGTATATCAAACTATAGCTTTCAGTGGAGCCCCGGAGGCCAAACAGCGCAGACAGCCACTGGCTTGTGTCCGGGTAATTATACTGTTACCCTTACTACGAATTGCTCCAATACAAATAGCAAGACGGCTACTGTAACAGTAGCTTCGGGAGGTACGCTGACATTAACCATAAGTAAGATTGATGCAAGCTGTTCAACCACAGGTAGTGCTACCGTAACAGCAATTAGCGGAAATGCACCGTATACCTATTTATGGAGCAATTCCCAAACCGGTGTAACTGCAACAAATCTTTCGAAAGGAACATATACAGTAACTGTTACAGATGCAAATGGTTGCATTTCCGTCCAGGCTATTTATATTACACAATCAACAAACATCACTCTTGGGATATCTTCCTTGGGATCATGTTCATTCAATAATGGAACCGCAACAGTTAACCCGGCGAATGGCAATTCGCCATATACTTATCAGTGGAGTAATGGCCAAACCACAATTACTGCAACCGGATTAAATTCAGGCACTTCGTATACTATAACGGTTATAGATGCATCGGGCTGCAGTTCAACCGGAGTTAAAACAATTCAGGTTCCAATTCCCCTGAATATAACTACATCAAGTTCGAATATTACGTGTGGCACAAGTGGCACGGCCTGGGTTACTGCTGCCAGTGGTGGTGTATCACCATATACATATAACTGGAGTAATGGCATTACTACTTCTTCCATTTCGGTATCAACAGCCGGAACTTATACTGTGACTGTTACAGATGCTGTTGGATGTACAGTAACTAAAACATTCGGCATAACCGGTGCACAAACTGTTTTTGCAACATTCACACAATCACCAAATGGAACCATTTGTGTTGGAACAACAGTCAACTTTACCAATACCGGCTCAACAGGTTCGGGTGTAACTCATTTATGGAATCTGTCTCCGGTTGCAAGCGGTACAACCACTAATTTTTCTTATACTTTTTTATTTGTGGGAACTTATAACATGATCCATACTGTTACTAATGCAGGGTGTAGTGCTACAGCATCAAGTTCAATAACAGTAATTGATTGTAACAGCCCAACAGTAACAACCACCGGCAGTTCAATATGCCCGGGTGCCTGTGCCACTATAACATCAAGCGGTACAGGAGGCATTAGCCCGTATACATACTCATGGAGCAATGGTGTTACAACACAAAACATAAATTCTTGCCCGGCATCAACCACTACATATACGGTAACAATAACGGATACAGGAGGAAAGACATCTACTTCAACAGCAACAGCAATAGTGAATCCGGCCGTAAATGTAACAGCTACCCCAACTAATATAAGTTGTAATGGAGGCACAAACGGTTCAGCGACAGCAGTAGTAAGCACGGGCAGTAGCCCTTACACCTATAGCTGGAGTATTGGCGGTACCACATCCCAGATCTCAAATCTCGCATCTCAAATCTATACTGTAACCGTAACCGACAGCAAAGGTTGCACATCCACCGCCACAACCTCAATAATTGCGCCACCACCTTTAACCGGACAATTTACCAAGGGTACTGCTAACTGTGGAGGGTGCGGTTGTAAAGAATGGATAATGGTAAATGCAATAGGTGGCATAAGCCCATATAGCTACTCCTGGCCGGATGGATACGCGAATAGGTATAAAAATCAACTTTGCCCGGGCACATACATTATAAATATTATAGATAAAAATGGATGTAGTGTAAATGTTAACCTTACTGTGCCATGATTTTTTAAATGAATAATTACAGGAATATATTATTACTGATTGCTTCCATAGATTATGATGTAAATTAAATCAGAAATGATGACTAAAATACTTTTCAAATTTTCATTTTGCACCTTGATTATTCTTGCACTTTCAGATATTGCAAAGGCACAAGGAGGTAATACTTGTGCTGCAGCTTCTTCAAACCCCATAACTGTTCCTGCGACTTATACAGGGCAAACTACATGTGGCATGGGAAATGATTTTAATTCCAGCATATTTGGTACGTGTCCTGGTCCGGCCGGAACAGGCGGGACTATCTATAACAATCCCGAATGGTTCTACTATTTGTGTTCGCCGATCAATGGGTACATTACAATTACCTTAAATAATATGGCATCAAACCCTTTCGCTGGAGCTTCACAACCCTGGTTAATTGTAATGAATGGTTGCCCTACTTCTGGAGGAGTTTGCATAGGAACAGATTACATTCTGTTTTCTAACAAAACGGCAAGTGGCCTGTCGGTCTCATTTCTGGCTACCGTAGGTCAGTGTTATTATGTAATTGTAGACGGCGTAGGTGGTTCAGGAGGTCTCACTTTCGCTCCTTGCTTCAACTACGATCTGACCACTTCATTCGCGCCCCTTAACACCGTTCAACCCGGTTGCACCAATATGGATTTCGAATTGGGAACAACCAATGGATGGTACTGCTCATCAGGTCAGTCAAACGGCCAACCCGGAATGAAACAGGTTACGATCGGCCAGTTGCCGAGAAGGCATGTGATCACTTCCGGAGGTACCGACCCTTGCGGAGGATTTCCAGTTGTCGCGCCGGGCGGAAATTATTCCTTACGACTTTGTGATTCTACCACTACGGGAGGATATGCAGATCAGATAAGTCAAACTTTTGCTGTATCGAACATCAACGCAAATTTTAAATATCAATATGCAGTTGTACTCAATGATGGGGCTCACTCCCCACCTGGACAAGCATTTTTCAAAGCGCTCTTAAAGGATCAAAATGGCGATACCATTCCCTGCTCAGAATTTTTTGTCGCTGTACAGGCAGGATTACCCGGGTTTGTTCAGGCAACCGGCTGCACAGTTCCGGGTATAGGTGGTGGAACAACTTATTACAAACCCTGGAGTACTGTAAATGTTGATCTCAGCGCTTACATCGGTCAAAATGTAACTGTTGAATTTACAGCAGGTGATTGTTCGGCCGGAGGACACTATGGATACGCATACGTTGACGCTTCCTGCTCTCCGGTGCTGTCAAACAGCAGTACTGTTTGTGCTGGGCAATGCACAACGCTTCAGGCACCAACCGGTTATGCCTCCTATCTGTGGAGTCCGGGCGGATCAACCGCACAAAGTATAACTGTTTGTCCTGCCGCAACTACAATTTACACTTTAACCTTAACCGGCTTTAACGGATGCAGCACAACGCACAAAGACACTGTGAGGGTAAATCCTTGCACTACCGTTAAAGCCAGTGCAACCGGAGCAGGTGTTTGCCCGGGTTCCTGCGCAAGTTTAACAACCACAGCAACGAGCGGCATAGCACCTTACACCTACAACTGGAATAACGGACAAAGCAATGCAATGATCAATGTCTGTCCTGCTGTAACCACCATTTACACCGTAACAGTCACTGATGCCGCTGCGGCTACCGCCACGGCCACAGCAGTTGTAACAGTTTCGGCACAAGCACTGAATATAAACACTCCACCATTCAATATATTATGCGGCGGTACATGCACAGGAAGCGCTAATGTGACAGTTACAAATGGCACTTCGCCCTATTCATTTAACTGGAATAATGCACAAAGCACTCAAACAGCTACAGGTCTTTGCGCGGGCACATACACCGTCTCAGTTAACGATATTAATGGCTGTTCGACAACCCGGGCAGTAAATATTACTCAGCCGGTTGAAATAGTTCTGGGCTATTCCACACAATGGTCATGCTCAACAAACAAGGGATCAGGTACGATCAATGTTATTAACGGCACCCCTCCCTATATCTACAACTGGGGCTCTGTCGGGCAAACCGGACAAACGGCTACCGGGCTGGCGCCCGGCAATTACACAGTAACTGCTATTGACAGCAAGGGTTGTTCCGCTACTAAAACAGTGACCATACTTGCACAGCCTGTTGTGATCGCAGTAACAACTACAAACATGAGTTGTACTACAAGCGGCAGCGCAACAGCAAACGTTGTAAGCGGGGTTTTCCCTTTTACATATAGCTGGAGCAATGGTGTTACAACATTTGACAATAAAGGACTACCCGCCGGAAGTTACACAGTAACTGTAACAAGCAGCAATGGGTGTACCGCCACTCAAACAACAAATGTTACCGGTACCAGCCCGGTCTCGGCAACTTTTACAAATCCGCCTGCCTGCATCGGAGTTAGTGTAACTTTTACCAACACCGGTTCAACAGGAACATATAAATGGACAATAGGAGGCATAGCAAATCTGACCGGCACAACAGCAAATTTTTCCTACACCTTCCTGACAGCAGGAACATATAGTGTTACTCATACTGTTACAAGCGGAAGCTGCAATGCAACTATAATAAAAAATATCACTGTAACCAATTGCAACGGTCCAACCGTAACAGCCACCAGCACTTCAGCATGCCCGGGTACCTGCACCATTATAACATCAAGCGGTACAGGAGGCACTAGTCCATACACTTATTCCTGGAGCAATGGAGCTACCACACGAAATATCAATCCCTGCCCGGCAGCCACCACTACATATACAGTAACAATACGAGATACGGGTGGAAATACGTCTACTTCTTCCGCAACTGTAACCGTTAACCCATCAATAAGTGCAACAGCTACCGGAACAAATATTACCTGCAGTGGTGGGACGAACGGCACAGCAACTGCAACCGGCAGCGGTGGCACCTCTCCCTTTACATATAACTGGAGTGGCGGTTCTCCCGGTACCGGGTTCCAGGTATCGGGTTTAACTGCAGGCAATTATACTGTAACTATAACCGATAACAAAGGCTGCATAGCCATTTCCACAACCGCAATAATTTCGCCACCACCTTTGATCGGACAATTTACCAAAGGCACTGCCAGCTGCAATGGTTGCGGATGTAAAGAATGGATATTGGTAAATGCTGCCGGTGGTACAAGTCCTTATACTTATACATGGCCTGATAGTTATGCCGGCAGGTACAAGAATCAACTTTGTCCCGGGGTTTACAACATAAATATTAAAGATAAAAATGGCTGCGGTGTAAATATTAACCTTACTGCGCCTTAGAACCTGTTCAAAATTTATCTTAGTTATTTTATATGGCCTATTTTCGCCCATACTTCGTTACAAATTTCGCAAAGAGCGCTCTACTATTTGCTTCAATTTGCGCCTCGTCTGGGCAAAAATATGCTCATATAATTCTAAAAACATAAATCTTGAACAGGCTCTTAGAATTTTCAGGGAAAGAGAACCTTTTAATAAAATTTGGCGTATAATAACGTTTGTATAGTAGAAATTATATCGAATAAGATTATTAAATGGGATTTTCAAAATAATATTTGGTGAAAACCTGCCTGACCGGCAGGCAGGTTTGGATCTTTCGTGCTTTGGTGGCTATAATTCAGTTGCCACTAAAACACTAAAACACTAAAGTCCACCAAAAATTCTTATTCGATATAAACTCTATTCTAAAACTAATATCAGCTATGAATGTTTTCAGAAAGAGTAGTTTAATTTTATTATTTGCATTTTATCCCATAGCTTCCTCTTTGGCTCAAAACCTGGTTCCAAACCCAAGTTTTGAAAATTTGGCAACATGCCCGGATAATTTTAGTATTGGATTTGACCAGCTAACAAGAGCTCCTGCATGGCATACGGCTACTAAAGGAACTCCTGATTTACTTAATTCCTGCGCTTTGCCTGCTCAATACGTTGATGTTCCTGTAAATTATGGTGGAAGCCAATTGGCTCGTACGGGTAATGGCTATTCCGGACTTTTTGTTTATGATGGTAATTCTCCACAATACAGAGAATATTTGGAAACTCCTTTAACAAATACACTTAAAGCCGGACAGATATATGAAATTGTTTTATGGGTAAGCCTTGCTGATTCTGCATACTGGGCTGGTAATGAGCTTCAGGCTTACTTTTCAGGAAGCAATATTTATGTTAATAATTTCCTACCATTATCGCCTGCTTATCAACCCCAGGTTACTTTAAAAGGTAGCGGATTTTTAACAGATGAAACTAACTGGGTAAAAATATCAGGTCTTTATTGTGCAAAAGGATTTGAAAAGCATATTATCATAGGAAATTTTAAGAATGATGCCACGACCAGTCTTTTAGCAAGACCCGTACCTGTCCCCCCTCCTCCCGGCCTTCCATTCGGACCCAATAAATGTTATTATTTTATTGATGACATCTCAGTTGCCGAATACGCGGGGCCAAATCCTCTTACAATTACATCAAGCAATACAAATGCAGCATGTGGTTCATCTACTGGAAGCGCTACTGTAAGTGCATCCGGCGCTCCAGGCATTTTTACTTATTCATGGAGTACAGGAGCTACAGGGCAAACCATAAGCGGACTTTCTGCCGGAATATATACGGTTGTTGTTAATGACACTTCCGGTTGTTTTACAAATTCATTCATAGTACCCATTAATGATGTTGGAGGGCCATCTGTTAGCACAAATGTTTTAACTAATGCCGCATGTTATAATAGCGCGAACGGAGCTATTAACATTAATGTGAGCGGAGGAAGTCCGGCCTATACCTTTTCATGGACAACCGGCGCCACAAGCGAAGATGTTTCAGGTCTTCTTCCAGGTCAATATGGAGTTGTTGTGAGGGATGCTGCAGGATGTATTGGATCATATACCGCTGCTATTAATGCTTCCTCTTTTTTTATCAATTCATATGAGTTGCCCAATTGTAGTTCAAGTAATAGTAACGGGAGTGCAACAGTTTCAATAACGGGAGGCTCGTCACCATTTTTGTACACCTGGTCGCCTTCCACTGCTACCGGTGCTACGGCTACCGGGCTTTCACCAGGAAACTATTCTATAACTGTAACTGATAGTAACGGGTGCTCAAGAACAGATGCGGCTATTGTAAGCCCTTCGGGAAGAGTGGATGGCTCAATTACTATATCAGGTTGTGGCACATTCGCAAAAGTAGTTACAGCAGTAGGCACAGGGGGAAACGGCAATTACTTTTATAACTGGACAGGGCCACCGGCATCTGTATTTAATAATTCTGCGATATATTTTGCCAATGGAACCTATTCAGTTATTATAACCGACTTAACCTGCAGTACCACGATTGCCTTTACTTTACCTGCCAGTGGACCTACATTGACTATTAATACAACAAATATTTCCTGTTTTGGTGCGAATAATGGTACCGCAACAGCAAGTATTGCCGGAGGACTTGCTCCATACACGTATTCCTGGAGTACCGGAGCCTCAGCCACAACTACTATCACAAATTTAACTGCCAGCACATATACCGCGACAATAACAGACAAGAATAGCTGTATTGCCATACAAACGGGTACAGTAACTCAGCCATCGACGATCACAGCAAACACTATTCCTATTGCAGCTGCTTGTGGCGTTTCTAATGGCAGTGCCAGTGTAAGTGCCAGCGGTGGTACGGGTTCATTTAGTTATACCTGGAGTAACAACGCTACAGGGCAAACCTCTACAGGACTTGCAGCAGGAACATATACCGCAACTGTTTCTGATGCCAACAACTGTACGGTTACTACCACTGCTACAATAACCAATACCAGTGGAGGAACGGCCTCTGCATCCGTACAATCCAACGTAAGTTGCAACCCCGCCAATGATGGCGGGACAGGTTCCGGAAATGATGGAAGCGCTTCCGCAAGTATTGCAGGGGGAACGCCTGATTATACCTATTCCTGGAGTAATGCCGCAACAGGACAAACTATAGGTGGTCTTATCCAGGGCACATATACAGTAAGCGTTACCGATGGTAACAGTTGCGTAAGCACAAGTGCTGTTGTGATTACCCAGCCTCCTCCCATCACAGCTATTACCAATACTGTTTCAGCTACTTGTGGAGCTTCTAATGGCAGCGCGAGCGTTTCTGTAGGCGGAGGGACAGGATCATTTACATACAATTGGTCAGCCCCTGGTGGAGCTACAGGTCAAACAGCCACAGGCCTCGCTGCCGGCAATTACACAGTAACAGTTACCGATGCAAATAACTGTACTACTACTGCCATTGCTGATATTGTCTCGGCCCCACCTTTAATAGGACAATTCACAAAGGGCACAGCCAACTGCGCTGGTTGTGGCTGCAAAGAATGGATAATGGTAACCGGCTCCGGAGGCATAAGCCCCTATACCTACTCCTGGCCGGATGGCTATGCGAAAAGGTATAAAAATCATCTTTGTCCGGGCACTTATACTATTAATATTACAGATAAAAACGGGTGTAGTATAAACGTAAGTTTAACTACACCGTGACGGTGCAGTGTAAATGTTAGCCTTACTGCGCCTTGATCATACTATTAGGGAAAGCTTCTTTTTGAACCATTTGGCTAGAAATAAATTTTACTCCAAAAATTTGTTGAAGAACACTTATCTTAGCACACAAATCCACAAACGTGTTAAGTATTCGCAAAGCAAGCATTAACGACCTCGCATCAATAACAGAAATATACAACGATGCTATATTGAATACCAATTCCACATTCGATACGGAGATTAAAAGTATTGAGAACAGAACGAAATGGCTCAATGATCGCGACGAAAATTTTCCTGTAATTGTCGCTGAAAAATCCGGCAAAGTTATCGGCTATGCGGCCCTCAATAAATGGTCGGAACGCAAAGCATACGATGTTACTGCTGAGATATCCGTCTATATTCATCCGGAACACCGCAAACAGGGAATTGGCAAACAACTTATTGAAATGATCGTTGCTATAGGTGAACAAACGAATCTTATAACTATCATTGCCCGAATAACCGAAGGAAATGACCATAGCATATACCTGCATGAGCGCAACGGTTTTAAAATGGTTGGCACCTTAAGACAAGTGGGTAAAAAATTCGGCAAGCTGCTTGATGTTACTGTAATGCAAAAAGTTTATGAAAGCAAAACTGTGTAATTCTATTTCTCTTTTTCTTACACTTTTATTTCTTCTGTTTAGTGTTCTATGCAAAGCCCAGTTCGGGATCGACCTGAACAAAATAAAACAAGAGGCAAATGACAAACTAAAAAAAGCCGCCGCCGATAATGTCCAGGAAAAGATACGATCAAAGTTCAATAAGATGCGGGGAGATTTTGACGAGTCAAACTTTAATTACGCCATTATCTTCAGTGACAATTCGGGGCTATTTGAAACAAAAGAAAAATTTGAAAGAAATAAAGTACTCTTCCTTGAAGCCGCTGATAATCTTTATCAACATGATAAAGCCACTGATGAGGAACGGGCAAAAAATTTCAATATGCTCGGTGAAAACATGTTTGCCTCAAACCGCTTCCTGGCTGCGGAGCAGGCCTTCAAAAGATCCATTGATCTTTACAAAAAATCGAATGCCGCAGGAGCAGAAACCGCGAACGCGATAAGTAACCTGGGCTTGTTATATCAAACTATAGGACGCTTCAACCTGGCGGAACAATACACTGATAACGCGCTCGGAATACGTACATCAATTGATCAGAATAGTACAGCCACGGCAACCTCGCTTAATAACAAAGCTGTACTTTATAAAGAACTTGGACGCTATAATGAGGCCGAAGTACTTATTAACAAAGCGCTGCAGGTGAATGAAACTGCGGCAGGAAAAGTCAGCTTACCTTATGCGATCACACTCAACAACAAAGCCATGTTGCTGCAGACAATCGGCCGAATGGAAGATGCGGAACAACTCATGAAAGAAGTAATTACCATTGCCAAAGAAAAACTTAAAGAAAAATCGGGTAATTATGTAAAACTGACCATAAACCTCGCCTTACTCTACCGTGAAAGCAATCGCTATTCCGAATCCGAACAATTATACCTTAATGCGCTCTCTATTTACGAAAGGCGATTGGGAAAGAACCACCCGGATTATGCCCATTTAAAACAAGGACTTGCTTCTCTCTACCTCTTCATGGGTAAAAACAAAGAAGTGGAACAGCTTCTTAATGAAGCCGCAGATATTTACAAAAAACGCTTTGGAGAAAAACATCCTGCATATGCGGCAACGCTGTGTGAGCTTGGCAGTTTTTACAGAAGAGAGAACCGCCTGACAGAGGCGGAGCAACTTATTCAAAAAGGAAATAGTATTCAAAAAGAGATACTTGGAGAAAGCCATCCGGATTACATTTCTTCAACTGAAAACCTTGCCATAACCTATTGGCTGGAGGAAAAAATTACCGAAGCTATTACCCCATATATCACTTCAGTGAACAGCACGATTGATTACATTAACCGCTATTTTGCCCCGATGAGCGAAAATGAGAAATCGAAATTCTGGGACAAGAACAGATCACGATTTGAACGCTTCAATTCATTCGCCGTTTCTGCACCCGGCCAAACTGCACTAACAGAGGCTATGTATAACAACCAACTCCGTACTAAAGCAATCCTTTTGAACGCAACAAGCAAAGTTCGCAACAATATTCTTACTAGCGGCGATAGCATTCTTCGGAATAAATATATTCAGTGGCTCGACTATAAGGAGAATCTTGCTCAGCTATATAATATGTCAAAAGCGGAACTCAGCGAACAGAAGATCAACGTTGATTCAATTGAAAACATTTCAAACACATTGGAGAAAGAGCTTTCAACAGCCTCTGCTTCCTTCAAAGACAAGTACATGGAAAAACAGGTCACATGGAATACACTGGCTAAAGAACTTTCTTCCAATGAAGCGTTGGTTGATATTGTCGCGTTTAAAAAATTCGATAATCACCAAAATGATTCTACTTATTATGTGGCTCTTATCGCAACCAGCGACAACAAAGTCCCCGGACTTGTGATACTTAAAAATGGCAATGACCTGAACAATATATACCTTAAACAATACCGGAAAGCTATTAAGAATAATAAACGTGACGAAGTTTCATTCACTAATTTCTGGAAAGCAATCGATAAAGCCATTGGCAGCAAAAAGAATATTTATGTTTCTCCCGATGGTGTATACAATCAGATAAACCTGAATACGCTGCTTGATCCCGTAACAGGCAAATATCTCATTGACTTTCGTTCAATTACATTGCTGACCAATTCAAAAGACCTTGATAAGATAAAAAACAACCCTGGTGCCAACAACGAAAAAACAGCATCGTTGTTTGGCTTCCCGGCTTATGGATCCGGAGGTAGATTACCCGAATTACCGGGCACGAAAGTCGAAATAGAAAGCATTAATGCTATTTTAAAAGCAAACGGGTATTCAACAACAATTTACGAAGCTGAAAATGCAACTGAAGAAAATGTAAAAAATTCAAAGGCCTCCATTCTTCACTTTGCAACCCATGGGTATTTTTTGCCGGACGCAGCGACCTCAAGTGAAGACAAAGTATTTGGCATTGAAGCATCAAAGGCAAAAATAAATCCACTATTACGTTCCGGCATCCTTCTGACCGGTGCAGAACACGTCTTAAATGATAGCAATAAAGTAAATACAAGTCCGAATAATGGTGTACTTACAGCTTATGAAACCATGAATTTAAATCTTGAGAATACGGATATGGTGGTGTTAAGCGCCTGTGAAACAGGATTAGGAGATGTTAAAGTGGGCGAAGGTGTTTATGGACTGCAGCGTGCCTTCCAGATAGCAGGGGCCAGATCGGTTATCATGAGTCTATGGCAGGTAAATGATGAAGCCACCCAGGAATTAATGACGGCCTTTTACAAAAACTATTGCCTGCTGCATAACAAACAGGCCGCCTTCACCAAGGCGCAACTTCAATTAAAAACAAAGTACAGCACCCCATTCTATTGGGGAGCATTTATATTGACAGGTAATTAAGAAGCATTTCTTTTCATCACTACATATTCCTGTCCGTCATCACATCCTCCCAGCGTACCGATACAATAATTGATCTTTGGCTTAAGCGAATCCGGATAAATATCTGTGGCTTCAAAGCCAAAACATTTAAAAAAATCGGGAATAATACATACAAGAAATACGGTTTGCCGGTTCGCTTTTTTAATAAGTTCGTTTACGAGCTCCTTCCCAATTCCCCTGCCCCTGTATTCAGATAAAACACCTAATGAACAAAGTTCCAAAGTATCAGGATAAACTTTTATCCTTCCAAATCCAATAACCTTTGTGCCAACTTTTGCTACAAGAAACTGTTCAGGTTTCATAGCTATATCATCAAGCATTAGCTGTTTAACACATTGTATGATCCGAAAGAAATCTCCACCATGTGATGCGGATACTATTTGAAAACGATTTGTCATAAAAAAAGGAGCGCTGGCTCCCTTATTGGTTGCTGGTTCCAGGTTTCAGATTGAGTTTGCCCAAAAACAACTTGAAACCTGAAACTTGAAACCTTTTTTAATGATGATGGTGTCCATCCGGTCCATGTGCGTGGCCATGTGCTACTTCTTCGGCTGTGGCATTGCGGATAGCCAATACTTCTCCAACAAAATGAAGCTCCTGTCCGGCTAATGGATGATTAAAATCCATGCGAACGTGCTCTCCCGTTACCTCGTGTACGGTTCCGCTCATGCGGTTTCCCTGGTTATCAGTCATTGGTAATGTTTTACCAACTTTTACCATTTCATGGTCCACCTTGCCTTTATCGTCATGAAATGCGCTTATTGGAATATTAACAATGTTCTCTAAATTATGTTCGCCATATCCATCGGCAGGGGCAATATGAAAATCAAACTTGTCACCCACCTTTTTACCCCTAAGGCTATTTTCAAATCCTTCAATTAATCCACCAACGCCGAACATAAATACAAAAGGGTTTGCAGTATTTGTTTTTTCAACGAAAACTTCTTCGGTTTGCCCGGCTTTTTTGGAAGTGAGATTGTAATTCACACTTACCACTTTATTTAGTTCAATGATCATGAGAAAATGGTTTAAATTTAGCTTTCGAAGGTACTATTTATACCCTTACCTTAAAAAAATTGCTCAAAAAAAATGGTTGTATTCACCGCAATAGTAGCTGTTACCTGCCGGCAGGCAGGCCAACATCCACCTGGGGCTGAACATCGGACTATTACAGATACAGAAGCGGTATTATTTTAATTTTTTTCTGTAAAAGTCAAAAATCCTTACGGTCAGAAAGAACCATATATGATTTTTGTATTATTTGCTTATAGTTTCATTGAAAAAATCATATAGGTTCGAACTCGAAATAAAGCCTTAAATTTGAGCTATGCCACTATTCCCGGGAACCATACATTCCAAGCTGCCAAAGGTAGGTACAACTATTTTTACTGTGATGTCGAAAATGGCTGCCGAACACAATGCGATTAATTTATCCCAGGGCTTCCCCGATTTTTCATGTTCAGAAGAACTTGTAAGGCTTGTAAATGAGGCTATGCTGAAAGGGAATAACCAATACGCGCCAATGCCCGGACTCCCTGCATTACGTGAAATCATCGCACAAAAAACGGAAAAAATTTATGGAACTAAATATGATCCCGAAACAGAAATTACTGTTACCGCGGGCGCAACACAGGCAATTTATACAGCGATAGCGGCTATTATACGGGAGGATGATGAAGTAATTATTTTTGAGCCGGCTTACGATTGTTATCAACCGGCCATTGAAGTGGCGGGAGGCAAAACGGTTTATTTACAGCTAAAAGCACCCGACTACAGCATTGATTGGAATGAATTGCAGAAAGTTTTCAATCATCGCACACGAATGATAATTATTAATACCCCTCATAATCCCACAGGCAGTGTTTTAAGTGTTGACGACATGAAGCAACTCGAAAAAATTGTGAAGGGATCGGACACAGTTATAATCAGCGATGAAGTTTACGAACACATTCTTTTTGACGGACAACTGCATCAAAGCGCCGCACGCTTCCCTCACCTGGCTGAGCGCAGCTTTATTATTTCGTCTTTCGGAAAAACATTTCATGTAACCGGGTGGAAAGTGGGCTACTGTGTTGCACCTAAAAATCTGATGGCTGAGTTTCGCAAAGTGCACCAGTTCCTTGTGTTTACTGTTAACACGCCGGTTCAATATGCTTTAGCGGAATTTTTGAAGAAAAAAGAGAACTATTCCGAACTTGGAAATTTTTATCAAAAAAAACGTGATCAGTTCATTGACATGATAAAAGGTTCACGTTTTAAATTCAAGCCTGCTATTGGCACTTATTTCCAATTACTCGATTATAGTGACATCACAAAGGAACAAGATACAGAATATGCAATTCGTCTGATCAAAGAATCGGGCATCGCCTCAATACCTATTTCTGTATTTTATCATAAACCCGTAGATAATAAAATGCTTCGTTTTTGTTTCGCCAAAAAAGATGAAACATTGGAAAAAGCTGCAATAATTTTAAATAAAATTTAAATTGTCCTCTCCCCTTTTTGGGAGAGTCAGAGAGGGGTCATGAAAAACCTGAGCATCACAATTATTCAAAGCCATCTGTACTGGGAAAATATCGACAAAAATCTCGAAATGTTCTCACAAAAAATTGCTGCCCTCACAGAACAAACCGACCTCATTGTGCTGCCTGAAATGTTCAATACCGGGTTCACCATGAACACCGGATCCGTTGCCGAGCAAATGAATGAAAAAACCATGCAATGGATGTCGCAACTCAGTAAAGAAAAAAAATGCGTTTTAACCGGCAGTCTCATCATCAGAGAAAATGGCAGGTACTACAACCGCTTAATATGGATGAGACCCAATGGAACTTTTGAAACATACGACAAACGCCACTTGTTCCGCATGGCCAAAGAGGACAATTATTTTACATCCGGTAACAAACGTATCATTACAGAGTTGAATGGCTGGAGAATCTGTCCTTTGATCTGTTACGACCTTCGGTTTCCGGTTTGGAGCAGGAACAAATGGGAGAAAAAAATACCCACTACCGACCCCAAAAATTCCAGCTTACTGGCCGATTATGATGTTCTATTGTATATAGCTAACTGGCCGGAACGCAGGTCCCATCCATGGAGATCATTGCTCATTGCCCGCGCCATTGAAAACCAGGCATACGTAACCGGGCTGAACAGAATAGGAGCTGACGGAAATGACATAACTCACTCCGGCGACTCGGCAATAATTAACTTCAAAGGAGAAACGCTGAGCAAAACAAGAGCAAATGAAGAGTCGGTAGAAACTATAAGCTTGAATTACGCGGAGTTGGAAGAGTTCAGAAAAACATTTCCGGTCGGGTTGGATGCGGATAATTATAGCATTCAGTTATAGTGAATATTGTTGTTGATGAACAATCCTTTTAATGAAAATATTCCCGCTATTAGTAACCTTTACATTTTTTGCTACTAGCCTGATCGCCCAGACCGGCGGAATAAGAGGCACCATACTTACTGAAAAAGGTGAAGCTCTTCCGTTTGCAGGAATTTATGTGGTGGATACAAAGTCGGGCACCTCAAGCAATTCCGATGCAAAATTTGAAATTAAACTTAACCCCGGCGAATACCAACTGGTGATACAGTGCTTAGGTTACAAAACCGAAAAACAAACGGTAAAAGTTTCGAATGAATGGGTTGATCTTAACATCATTCTGACGGCAACATCATATACCCTGGGAGAAGCGAGAGTAGGTTTGAAGGATGAAGACCCGGCCTACTCCATCATGCGCAAAGCCATTTCAATGGCCAAGTTTTACAAATACCAGGTACAGGAATATTCGGCCAAAGCATATATAAAGGGTTTTTTTAAACTTAAACATATTCCATTTCAATGGATCGTTAAAAAATTTGATAAAGAAAACGACCTCGATACAGGCAAAATATATTTAACCGAGAATGTAAGTGAGATAACTTTTAAACAACCCAATACATATAAAGAAAAAGTTCTTTCTGTGAGTTCCAACCAAACTGAAAAAGTCCCCAGTCCTGAACGATACGTGAATGGAAGTTTTTATGAACCAGCCATCGGCTCTGCCATATCTCCGCTATCACCACGTGCATTTTCTTACTATAGCTTCAGACTGGAAGGCTCTTATTACGAAGGCAATCACCAGATAAATAAAATAAAAGTTACACCCCGATCAAAAGGCGATGATGTATTTGAAGGACACATATACATATTAGATAACCTATGGAGCATTCACAGCATAAATCTTGCCGTCACTCACGAAGGGATCACTTTTGTAATTACTCAATTATATAACGAAATACAGGATAAAGTGTGGATGCCTTTAACCCAAAGCTATGTTGTGTATGGAAATTACCTGGGATTCAGATTCGATGCGAAATACCAGGTAGTATCGAAGAACTACAAAATAAAACTCAATGAATCACTTCGGATTCCCGCGGAAATAATTGATGAAAAAACAGAAAAAGAAAAACTGAATGAAACCACCCATGTGAAATCAAAAGATCAGAAAGAATTGGAGAATCTACTGCAAAGTGAAAAAAAATTCACACGCAAGGATATGCAGAAGCTGATGAAAATATACGAAAAGGAAGAAGCAAAGCGATCAGAATCACCTGAAATTGTTTCTGAAAGGTCATTAATTATTGACTCATTGGCATACAAACGGGACAGCTCTTATTGGGAAGCAGAACGCGCCATTCCACTTTCAGAAAAAGAAGTGAAAAGCTATGAGGTAAAAGACAGCCTGATCTCAATTGAGAAAAAAGTAAAAAGTGATTCGATCCGGAAAAATAAAAAAATGTTTACTGTAAATCCGGAGGAATTCAAATTCAGAATAGATTCAACAAGTTCAATAGCATGGGTGCTGCCTTTTACATCGGTCAATTACAATACCGTTGAAGAATTCAATTGCACATCAGGTTTGATCTACAGGAAGAAATTCAGGACTAAAAATATGCTCACCCTCTCTCCTATGGCCAGGTACTCATCGGCAAGAGGACTTTTCACCGGCAAAGCAACAATTTCCTTTCAATACGGAATGGACAAAAATTCGGGAAGTATTATAGCTGAAGCAGGAAGGTACGTCAGCCAGTTTAATTCCTCTAACCCCATCAGTTACTTCGTAAACGGAACTGCCACACTTCTTTTTGAAAGCAACTTTATGAAATTATATGAAAAAGAATATTACAGATTAGAATTATCTCAAAAATTAAGTGACAAATTATTTCTTTCTGCAAACGGCGAACTGGCTAACCGATATATGCTGAGCAATTCACGATCGGCAATTACTTTCATTGATTGGAAAGAATATTCATATTCATCCAATTCACCGGCAAATAATGAACTCCGGAATACTGACTTCACTGCTAACCAGGCATTTATTGCAGGTGTGTCCTTAAAATATTATGTATGGAAAAAATACTACATAAATAACGGCGTAAGAAAAGCCTCACGCGCGCCTGCACCCGAGATCAAACTCAGTTACCAAAAAGGTTTTGAGGGAATATTAAATAGCAGTGTCGACTTCGATCTCGTGGAAATTGGCGCCAGTTATCGATACAAAATGGCAGCACGAGGGACAGTTAACATGGAAATAAATCTGGGAAAGTTTTTGAACAACAACAGAATGTATTTTATGGACTATAAGCATTTCATGGGCAATTTAACCTATATACAACAAAACACAGCAGGCTATCATATGCTTGACTATTACAAATACTCAACCCAAAATAATTTCGCAGAAGCATTTTTACACCTTCAGCCTGCCAAATTACTTATTACACAATTTATGTTACCCCGGATGATCGGGCTAAAAGAAGACCTGATAGTAAATTACCTCTATACCCCTACCTCAAAAAATTATATGGAACTGGGGTACGGTATTGATCAGATCTTTCGAGGCCTCAGACTGGAAGTAGTTTCGTCATTTGCCGGTTTTCAATATCAATCCCTTGGATTCAGAATCGGGTTTTCAACGCGTATTAGCAGTAGGAATTAATTAAATTTTCAGACCATTCGTGTCATCCTTCGCTTCGCTCAGGATAACACAAATTATTCTTTAATCTCCCATACTTGCTCCAAATCCCAGTTGGAACGGATGGTAATTGGGCTGGAATAGATCACCTTTTCGGGTTGTTGATGATACAGGTAATTACCTGTATCCCAACCATCATTTTCAATTGTATTATAAATTAGTTTTAGTCTGTAATTTCCAGGTGTTAAATACCGAAAATACACTTCACTACTATCCCCTGATAAAGTGTATTTGTCAATGAGATTTCCCTTATCATTAATCATATTAAGAATGTATTTCTTAATTGAATGCCCTAACCCAATACTAAGCTTAATTGTACCATAATTTTTTAGTTCCTGGGTTTTGAATTTAATTAATATGGAATCATTCTTTAATCCAAATAAATCTGTGATTTTACCCGGCAATATTAATATTTTATATTCTGAATTTTCCTTCCATGGAGACATATAGCTTAATTTCAATTCTATCTTTCTGGAATTATAACCTCCCAACAAAAAAACCGACGACTGTTTAACAGAGTCCTCGGATAAGGCAACAATAGACTGATCTATAGCCCCTTTCAATGGATGATTAAATGTTAATATTACCGACTTATTCAAATCAAACAAATTGCTGCCCAAATTTGTTGTATATGTTAACTGAAATTTATTACCCTTACCCTTATTTACCTTCGGAGGTATAGCTATTTCCAATGTATCCAACACCTTCTTATCATCACTTACAATTAAACGAATGGAATCCCTTTCAAAATCGGGCAACCAAAGATCAAGTGTATCTTTTGTTTTGCTGAACTCTTCAATTTTCCAATCTGAATTCTTTGGAACAAAATTTACAGGTGTGAGTTGCAGATCTAAAACCGGTTTATTGAAAATGATCTGAATATGTCCAAACTCAATGGCTGCTGCGCGTTTAATAAATTGCCTTTTCGGAACCTCTTTGAATAAAAACAAATTAACACTTACGTTTTTTTTCATATCAACCAGTGTGTCCAAAAAAGCAATGCTTTCTTCCTGGCTGTCATACAAATAATTGGCATTGGCATCTTTCAACGCGAACACTTTATACTTACCTGCACGGATATTATTGATGCGAAACGATCCATCCTCTTTCGTTTTGGCAAAGTGGTTCGGTAATTTTTTAAGCGGGACAGAGTCCTCAAACGTATTGTATATCATTACCAATACACCTTTTTCAGGCCCAAGCGTAAAGGCATCCTTAACAGTTCCGGATAACATTAAGGAATCGATAAAAGGTCCGGTCGAAAACACATACTGAAAATTATCTATTGCATTGCCTTCGGTAATATCTGCAATAGAGCTTCCAAAATTAAAAGCGTATGTGGTATTGGCGGCAAGGGTATCTTCAATATCAACAACCAGCTCCTTGTTTTTCACTTTAACTTCCGGCTGATGCCTAAGGGGCGGAGAGATGATCAATTGATTATTAACATCCTTTAATTGTATGTACTCATTGAACAGAATGCGAACCTGTTTCGATCTGAAATTGAGAGCGGCGCTATCGGGCAGGTACTTTAACGCTTTGGGCGGTGTACGATCTACAGCCCCTCCACCAGGATTTACAATCTGGGCACAGGAAAATAATAATATGCATATAAGCAGATGTGCAGATTTATATTCAGAAATATTCAAATAGCGTTGCTTTACCCTATTACATCTTTTTTTAATCTGCATATCCGCACATTTGCACATCAAATAATTCGTTCTATTATCGTAACCACTTCCTGCAAATACATTTTATCAGTTTCATCAAAATCATTCAACTGATCACTATCCACATCCAAAACCATTAGAACTTCACCACTTTTATTCATTGCGGGCAGCACGATCTCGGATCTTGAATCGCCGCTGCACGCAATGTGACCGGGAAACTGATCCACATCAGGAACGATCAATATTTGCTTCTCCTTCCATGCAGTTCCGCAAACACCTTTTCCCGGCTTAATTCGCGTACACGCCACCGGCCCCTGGAACGGACCCAAAACCAACTCATTTCCTTTTACAAAATAGACTCCTACCCATAAAAAGCCCAGCCCTTGCTTTAAGGCAGCCATAATATTTGACAAGTTGGCAACAATATCAGTCTCTCCTTCTACAAGCGCTTTTATCTGGGGTATAAGCGACGAATACTTCTCTTGTTTATTTCCCCCAACTATTGTAATTGATTCGGCCATTGATCTGCGTTAATATATATTATTGCGCTCATTACCTGGGCACCCTGTAAAGTTAATGGTTTTAGTTATAACGGGAGATCCTTATAATGTAGCATAAGCCATTGTCGCTACGCTTACTTTTGTGTCCGGAATTTCCAAAATGCGTTGTGCACAGGCCTCAATAGTTGCACCTGTAGTTACTACATCGTCAACCAATAAAATACTTTTTCCCCTTATCTGTTCAATTCTATCCACTTTAAAGATTGATTCCACATTTTTCCAACGCAGGTAACGCGATCGCCTCGTTTGTGTTTCGGATGCCGTAGTTCGCAACAACACATTGCTCAGAACCGGAATATCCGACACCGTGGAAATACCGATCGCAAAATATTCACTTTGGTTATATCCTCTTTTTTTCAATTTAGCTTTATGAAGTGGGACCGGCACAATCGCATCAATTCCATTCAACCAGTCTGTCTCCTTAAGTTCATGGGCAAATTGCTTCCCGATCGTTATTCCTATATTCTTTTGTCCTTTATATTTGAACCTGTGGATCATCTCCGAAACCTTACCTCCTTTAGCAAACCGGTAGTACGAAGCGGCCTTCAATACATTTACTCTGCCCCAAAGCAAACGCGCCACAGGATTATCATGATTCAAGTGATAATTTGTTTTAGGCAGATCAAATAAGCACTTCGTACAGATATCCTCTTCTCCTTTATAAAGCCCTTCGCCGCAAGCGGCACACAGTGTAGGAAAAACAAGAGAAATAAAATCG
This sequence comes from Bacteroidota bacterium, assembly GCA_016183775.1. Taxonomy (NCBI): domain Bacteria; kingdom Pseudomonadati; phylum Bacteroidota; species Bacteroidota bacterium. The sequence goes on along the minus strand of JACPDY010000144.1, from coordinate 62,841 downwards.
CGGATCATTATAAACTTACCTGGGTTTATATTTAGATCGTGTAAGAAGCTTTTGTGCGTCATTATCTTTCATCAATTCTTCGAGTGACACTTCAGGATGATTATTCATATATGCCCGAACGATATGCCAACCTATCCAGGTGCCAACACGTGCCGGAGATTCTTTATTGAATGCTGAAGTAAAAGGGCCTTCACCGGTATATTTAATTATTTCACCCGGATTAGAGATATATAAGACTTTTTTCTGCACAAAATAAGCCCACATATTGTATTCATTTTGTTCGCACCACTCGAGCTGTTTTTGGGTGTAGCCCATTTTGACTGTATCATTTAGCTCCGGCAACAATGCGTCAACGAGATACAAGAGCTTTCCATTATAAATAATCTCATTCAGAAGATCTTTTCCACTTCCATTTTTCGGAAACTCAGTCGTCATCCAGCCGCGAGCAAAATCCGATACCATGTATTCCTTTTCCATGGTCATTGTCTTATACTTTGGAAACTGCAGCATTTGATAGAATTTATTATTATTACCCAAATACATTTCCAAAGCGATACCGATAGTTGAATCTACCCTTAATATCGAAAAATTGAACCCTGACATATACGTTACAACACGCGGCAATCTGTATTTCGGGAAATGATAATTAAAATGTCTGTATACTTCGGTCAGGTCGTTTTTAAGCCAGCTGAGGTCGGGATATTTTTTTTTGCATTCGTTATATGCCTCTTTCATTGCTGAATCACGCACGAACATGCCTAATGAGTTTATAGCCGCAGAATCAGGCACAGCACCACCGCTGACCACATTCTGAAAACTCAAATAAAAATCACCATATTTCTTTTCTAACTGTAACTTCAACCCGGCACCGGAAATTTTAGCGTTAAAGAGATCCTCTTCTAATCTGTCGATCTTCAGCTCTTCGACCTTAATCTCTGAAACATCCACATCCAACCTGTTTCCCGAACAAGCCACAAGTAAAGGAATAAATGCCCAGACGACAGCAAAAAAGCCATTTCTGCGGGGCATGCTACCAACTACGCCATCAAGCCACCATTTTATTTTATGAGACTTAATGACAAGTTGGTATAAAAAAATAAGTAAACAGCGCTTTGTCATTATGTACAAAAAATGCTTATTATTGCTTATAATTTAATGTTAATTGTCTCAAAATTATAAAATTAAACCCATGAACCGATCAAATACAAAAATTAACAAAATTGTAAAACTTGCATTAGCAGTTTTATTGGCAATAACTATTGGAAATCAAATGACTGCTCAAAAAAACATTCATTTTGGTTTAAAAGTCGTTCCTGGTGTATACTGGCTGAGCTCCACCGAAGATTCTACTAAAAATGATGGTACAAGATTTGGATTTGGATATGGCGCTATGCTTGAATTCGGGCTGACTGACAACTACTACCTTGTTACAGGTGTTGATATGGTTGCGGCGGGAGCTAAAAGTATAACAGATATTAAAGCCGGAACGCTTACAGGCACCAGCGCTTCAAATTTCAATATCCAATATCTCCAAATACCTCTTTTTTTGAAAATGAAAACCAAGGAAATAGGAATGATAAAATATTTTGGCCAGTTTGGTTTAGGTACCGGGTTTGCACTGAGCGTTAAAAACTCATGGACCACTACCATCGGAACTACCGTTACCACAGGTTCTGATACTAAAAAGGACAACATATTCCCTTTACGTGAATCATTGCTTATCGGACTCGGACTTGAATTTAACATCGCTGGAAGCACCTCTATAGTTGCAGGGGCCACTTTCGATAATGGGTTTACTCCTTTACTAAAGAAGGAAGATTCGAACGGAAAAGAACTTCCATCGCTTAAATCAAAGGGTGTGACATTTACTGTAGGCGTTTTGTTCTAGAAATATTTTCTATTCACGAAAAATCCCGGCTCATCTGGTCGGGATTTTTTATTTCGTAATTTTAACACATGAAGAATAAAGAGGCCATAGACCATATTGTTAACTGGCTAAAGACTTATTCCGAACGATCGAAAACAAACGGATTTGTAATAGGCATTTCAGGCGGTATTGATTCGGCACTCACCTCCACCCTATGTGCAAAAACCGGAAAGCAGGTCATTTGTTTGAATATGCCCATTCGTCAGCATAAAGCCGAATATTACAGGGGCGTAGAACACATCGAGTGGCTTAGTAAAAATTATCCGAATGTGTCCTCACACGCAATTGACCTCACAGGCATATTCAGTTCCATTGAAGCAACATTTCCACAAAACATACAAGACTGGCTTACAATGGCCAATACACGCGCACGCCTGCGTATGCTGACACTATATGCCTTCTCATGCAATAAAAAAATGCTGGTGGCAGGAACAGGTAATAAAGTGGAAGATTTTGGCGTGGGGTTTTTCACTAAATACGGTGATGGGGGTGTTGACATTAGTCCTATTGCCGACCTTATGAAATCGGAAGTATACGCGCTTTGTAAAGAATTGGCTGTTGTGAATTCAATATTAACCGCGAAGCCTACGGATGGCCTATGGGCCGACGGACGCAGCGATGAAGACCAGATTGGCGCCACATATGATGAATTGGAACAGGCAATGAAATTCTCAGAAAAACCCGGCGATCTCAGTAAACTTTCGAAACGGGAACAAACTGTACTGGATATTTATTCCCGACTGAATAAAGCTAACCAACATAAAATGCAACCTATACCGGTGTGCATTATTCCAAAAGAATTAAGATAACCCCTTCTCAAAAAAAGCCGGCCTCTGTTTTATCAGAAGCCGGCTTATAATTATCAATTCAATAGGTAAAGTACCTTTTACAAAATCCCCAGTAACCTTAAGATCAGTAATACTAATGCAATAACCAATAGCAGCCAAAGTAAGCCACCGCCGCCAGCCCCGCTTAATAGGGAAAGTCCCCATAATATTAACAATACTACTATAATGATCCACACTAAGCTGTGACCTATTGCTGAACCACTAGCCATAATCTCCTTCTTTTCAAAAAACATATTTTTTCTCTCTACAGAGCCTCCCGTAATTGCATTATCAATCGGAGCCTGATCTTCTGATTTAATTGAAGATGGCCTGATCGAACGAACAAGTTCTTTTACATTTTTAGCTTTAGTAATTCCTGCTTTGTTTTCTGAAGCAATGACCTTTCCGGAGCTCTCCTGCCCGGGCATCAATGTTGATATACTTACAGGCACTTCAACTTTTTTATCACTGGACTTCCCGGTTTCCCGCGCTTCTACTCCAACATGGCTACTATGATTTCGTTCCACATAATAGCCGCTTCGGTAATGGCGCTTTGTTAAGGATATGCCGGACTCCCTGCTGCAGGAAACAAACAAGATACTTGCTGTTGCAAAAATCATGATGGTATTGAAAAATTGTTTCATTTTATGTGTTTGTTAGTTTGACTTTTATCAGATATATACAAACAAAGCTATAAATTTTTCAATCACAATGGCACAATGATATTTGCCTCAGAACTCAAATTTTGTAGCAAGCCTCGAGGAATTAAACCTACCTTTCTCGTCCCCCGCAGCATCGCGGAGGGGGATTAACTTATTTTCCACGTACTTCTGCCGCGAAGCAATGCATCCAGGTCGCCCTTGCCCCTGGCATCAACTGCCTGCTGTATTTGCTGATTCAATAAGCTCTCATAAGTAGGGCGGTCATTGACATAAAGCACGCCAAATACACGCGGCAATGCGCCCGATTTTGAATGATCATCAAAGAAACGTGTTAAAAGTGTGGCTTTATTATAATCCTGTTCATCATGTATCCACAGATCGTTAGGCGAATGAGCATTCATATCAACTATTACAGGTGAAAACCCATCCAGCTTGATTCCTTTAGAACTATTTTCACCAAACAACAGCGGTTTTCCATGTTCAACAAAAATCGTATTTATTTTCTTTGTCGTTTTCTCCGTGAATATTTCAAACGCGCCATCATTGAACACATTGCAGTTCTGGTAGATCTCAACCAATGACGAACCCCTATGCGCGTGCGATCGTTTCAATATTTCACGCAAATGAACGGGATCACGATCCATGGAGCGTGCCACAAATGTGGCATCAGCACCTAAGCACAATGCAAGAGGATTGAAAGGATGATCAATTGAACCATACGGTGTTGATTTGGTAACAAGACCTTCAGGCGATGCCGGAGAATATTGCCCTTTTGTTAATCCATATATCTCGTTATTGAACAAAAGTATATTCACATCAAAATTTCGGCGAAGCAAATGGATTAAATGGTTGCCACCAATTGATAAAGAATCGCCATCACCTGTTACGATCCATACGCTCAATTCGGGGCGGGTCGCCTTCAATCCGCTGGCAATTGCTGTTGCCCGGCCATGAATGCTGTGCATACCGAACGTCTCCATATAATATGGCAAACGTGATGAACATCCGATGCCCGAAATAAATACAATATTTTCACGCTTCAGACCCAGTTCGGGTAAAACCGTTTGAACCTGTTTTAAAATAGAATAATCACCACAACCCGGGCACCAGCGCACTTCCTGGTCGGTCGTGAAATCTTTTGGGGTAAGTTTTATTTCTGTTGCAGTCGTCATTTGTTGTCAGTTGTCGGTTGTTAGTTGTTAGTTGTCCGGTTGTATCAAAAAACAATAACCGACAACTGACAACCAACAACTATTTTAACATTTCAATTATTTTACTTTTAACCTCTCCTGTAGTGAACGGCATTCCTTTAATTTTATTCAACCCCTGTGCGTTCACTAAAAATTTATCGCGAATTATTTTTATCAGCTGACCGTTATTCATTTCAGGCATCACTACTTTCTCAAACTGCTTTATAATACTTCCCAGATTTTTAGGCAATGGATTCAGATATTTCAAATGCACATGCGATACTTCGTAACCTTCAGCTATAGCTTCTTTCACCGCTGTTTTAACCGCGCCATAAGTAGAACCCCAGCCAATGACAAGTAATTTCCCTTTTTCTTTTCCATTATCTATTTTCTGAAGGGGAATAAAATCAGCAATTTTTTCAACCCGTTCAGCACGCAACTTTACCATGAACTCATGGTTTTCGGGATCGTACGAAATATTCCCGGTTTCATTCTCCTTCTCGATTCCGCCAATACGATGTTCCAGGCCTTTTGTTCCGGGGATGGCCCACTTGCGGGCTAATTTTTCATTCCGTTTATATGGCAAAAATTTCTCCCCCTCTTTCATATCATTTGTCGCGAACTGAACAGTGATCGCAGGGAGTTCAGCTGCTTTGGGAAATTCCCATGGTTCAGCGCCATTTGCTATATAACCATCACTCAGAAAAAACACAGGGGTCATATGCTCTATAGCTATGCGGCAAGCTTCATAAACCGTATCAAAACAATCTGAAGGAGTACTCGCCGCGATAACCGGAACAGGAGCCTCTCCATTACGGCCATAAATAGCCTGTAGCAGATCTGCCTGTTCTGTTTTAGTAGGTAAACCTGTGCTTGGTCCACCGCGCTGTACATTACAAATAACAAGAGGAAGTTCAAGCATCAATGCCAACCCAATGGCTTCAGTTTTCAATGCAATACCAGGGCCGGAGGAAGCAGTAACACCAAGGCTACCCCCGAAAGAGGCGCCTATGGCCGAAGTAACCGCTGCTATTTCATCTTCAGCCTGGAACGTTTTTACACCAAAATTTTTATGTTTCGATAATTCATGTAGTATATCGGAAGCCGGTGTTATCGGATACGATCCATAAAACAAGGTTAGTCCTGATTTTTGCGCAGCCGCGATCAAACCCAGTGCAGCTGCCTGGTTACCGGTAATGTTCCGGTACTCCCATAACTGAAACCGGCATTCAACACCTTCAGGTTGGCATCAATAAGTTCAGGACGCTTCTTAAATTGTTCTTTAATAAAATCGATCGAATGGTCTAGATTACGGTTATACATCCAGCAAATAAAACCCAATACAAACATATTCTTCGACCTGTCGGTTTCTTTTGTCCCCAAGCCGCAACCTGACAGCGCATTGCGTGTTAGTTTGGTCACATCAATTTCAATAACAGAATATTTATCAAGCGAGCCATCCTTCAAAGGATTGACTCCCGCAGGATATTTGGCGAGCCCCAGATTTTTAGGATCAAATCCATCTGTATTGGCGATGATCGTTCCGCCTGTCTTCAACTGTTTCAAATTCGCTTTCAAGGCCGCGGCATTCATGACCACCAACACATCACTTATATCGCCGGGAGTATAAATTTCGACACTTCCAAAACGCAACTGAAACCCGGAAACTCCGGGCAGAGTACCTTGCGGAGCACGTATCTCCGCCGGAAAATTCGGAAATGTGCTTACATCATTGCCAAAGAGAGCATTAGTGGCAGTAAACTGCGCCCCTGTAAGTTGTATTCCATCACCTGAATCACCGGCAAAAAGAATAACTACATCTTTTTTAACTTCTACATTTTTCAAAGTCTATATACTTTATAGAGTTAGTGGGACAAAGGTACTCATTTTTATGAAACAGGGCAAATATTCTGTTTGGGCCGCCCCTACTGAAGCCCATTCTATAAATAAACTCGCCCAATGGCCCTATGCAAAATCTGGGTCAATACCCGCACTTTATGAAACCTTGTTAATTAAGTATATGCAATAAATTTCCAATTACAAAGTTATTCCGGCAGAGTTACCAGGTTTTTTCTCTACATATTTACCGAGCCGGTATATAAACAAAAATAGGTATATATTTACTGGCTAAATTATAACCGATCAATTTTAAGGTATTATTACCAATGGGAAAATCGAGAAACCACTTTATAACGACATCAATAACCTGCTTATTGATATCAGTTAGTCATAGCATTGCTCAGGATATTATTATCAAAAAAGATAACGAGCAGATAAAGGCTAAAATAATAGAGATTGGCACTACAGAAATAAAGTTCAAATACTTCGACGCACCCGATGGCCCTACAGTTGTGATCAGCAAAAAAGAAGTTAAGTCGTTGAAAATTGAAGGGAAAGCGGATAAACTGATTTCCGTAAATGAATTTAAGGACGATCCGATGAGTGTAAGTAACAGTGCAATCATTGATAAAACAAGTTCCATAAAATTTAATTTTTTTTCGCCCCTTAGCCATCACCTTGCCTTTAGTTATGAATGGATGATCAGGCCGGGATTTAACTGGGAGGCTGGATTAGGCATTGTCGGCCCCGGCGTTGGTGCCTCAGATAGTTATATGAATTATCATCCTAAAGGTGTATTTGTCCGTACCGGCCCTAAGTTTTTGCTTGGCAACTCCTCCGATATTGAAATAGAAGGCGCAAGATATGCTCATCCGTTAAAAGGCAGGTACTTTAAAATTGAAACTATTATATATAGTCTTTCTACAGACCATTCAGCGTATCAAAGTAATTTTAATGGAAATAACACGACAAGCTCTGTTGGCGTACATAACAACTACCTTGGCCTCGCTCTTGATATACAATACGGCCGGCAATTTATTTTCGGAAATTTTATAACCGTAGGATGGTATATGGGTGTAGGCTATGGCATGGAGGATAAAGCCACCAGCTTCTCGGGCACCCCGATCCCAAATTATTACGATTGGGACCCACGCAGGTACAGTCATACCTTTTTTGGAGAAGATTTTCCAATGGCTTTTACAGGCGGCTTTAATATCGGCTATATATTCAGAACTCCTTATTGGTTAAGCAAACCGAGGGTAAGCAACAGGGAGCCATCCCGGCATTCTATGCTGAGAGATCAGTAATTGGAAATAATTCACCCGCCTTTTCCAGATTTCAATAAACCTGTGTACATTTAATCCTTTGCGGTAACAACCAGATTTATTCAACGTATTCACAATGCAACAACTCCGAAAAGTTTTTCTCTTTTGCGTTTTTGGGACGCTTATACATTACATTACAGCACAGGAAACATTTCCGGTGAACGGAGTATTCAACAAAAACCATAACTATTATGCATTCACCAACGCCAGGATATATACCGATTTTGAAACTATTATCGAAAATGGAACATTACTGATTAAAGATGGCGAAATAGTTGAAGTCGGTGACAAAGTTACTTTGCCAAAAGGCACCCTCACTTACGACTTAAAAGGGAAAAATATTTACCCTTCATTGATAGATATTTACACAGGTTACGGTTTACCGGAAGTTAAAAAAGCGGCAAGAAACAGATCTCAGCCTCCTCAATATGAAAGCTCTACCAAAGGCGCTTATAATTGGAACCAGGCTATCAAAGCGGAGTTTGACGCTTTCCGTTCTTTTGTGCATGATAAAAAAGCTGCTGAAGAATACCGCAAACTTGGTTTCGGCATTGTATTGACGTTGCAAAAAGACGGCATTGCACGAGGCTCCGCAGCTATAGTAGGACTGGGCGAAGAGAATGAAAATGAATCGGTGATCGTAGATAAAGCTGCAGCCTGTTATTCGTTTGACAAAGGAAGTTCTTCCCAGCAATATCCCTCATCGCTGATGGGTAGTATTGCACTGATACGACAGACTTACCTGGATGCACAATGGTATAAAGAAAATCAGAAAAAGACAGAGTTCAACGCTTCCCTTGATGCCTGGAATAAATTACTTGCATTGCCGCAATTCTTTGAGGTAAAAGATAAACTATCGGCCCTGCGCGCGGCGAAGATCGGTAAGGAGTTTAGTACGCAATACATAATTAAAGGTGCCGGTGATGAATACCAACGACTGGAAGATATTAAGGAAACCCATTGCCGCTTTATTCTGCCGCTCAATTTCCCTAACGCCTACAATGTAGATGACCCATATGATGCCATGAATATTTCAATGGAAGAACTGAAACATTGGGAAATGGCTCCCGCCAATCCTTCATTCTTTGAAAAGAAATCTATTGAGTTTGCATTGACTGCTGCCGACCTGAAAGATAAAAACGACTTCTGGAAGAATCTTCGCAAAGCGATCGATCATGGACTCTCGGAAAAACAGGCGTTAAAAGCCTTAACAGTAACGCCCGCCGAAATGCTTGGTATATCTGCAAAAGCGGGGCGATTGAAAAAAGGCATGCTTGCCGGCTTTATCATTACTTCAGGAAACCTGTTCGATGCCAAAACAAAGATTCACGAAAATTGGATAAAAGGAAACCAATATATTATCAACGATTATAATGTTACGGACCTGAATGGTAATTATGATCTTAAAGTAGGGCCTGATAAACAATATTCAATGAAAATAAAAGGTGAGCCCGGTGACTTTAAAGGAATACTGTCTGCCGCTAATGATACAAATAAAACAACTGCTATTATTAAAGCAGATCATAATGCAATATCCATCTCTTTTATTCCCGGATCACAGAAAGAAACTATACGCCTGAGCGGAGTTATTGATGAAAAGAAATTTTTTACAGGCGGGCTCTCTCCTGAAGGGCGCATTATACTCCGCGGTCGCGGGGAACTGAATACGGGTGAATGGGTAGATTGGACGGCAACATATAAATCAGATCTAAAGGAACCTGCTAAAAAAGATACTGCCCAAAAAGAAAAACCAACAATCGGCGAAGTGTATTATCCGTTTTGCGCTTACGGCGAACCAGATAAAGACAGAACGTTTGCGCAGCAGCTCAGGGAACGCCAGCATGCCATATTAATAAAAAATGTTACCGTATGGACCAATGACAGTACGGGCGTTTTAAAAAACAAAGATGTGTACATCAATAGCGGACATATTGTGGCCATTGACGATGCGATCAAACCTCTGAAAACAGCAAATGCTGTGGAGATAGATGGTACAGGCAAGCACTTAACAGCGGGAATCATTGATGAACACTCGCACATTGCCGTTTCGGGAAATGTGAATGAAGCTGCACAGTCCGTGACTGCAGAAGTACGCATTGGAGATGTCGTCAACAGTGACGATATAAATATTTACCGTCAGCTTGCTGGTGGAGTAACCGCCAGCCAGTTACTCCATGGTTCGGCTAATCCCGTTGGCGGTCAGTCGGCGTTAATAAAATTACGCTGGGGACAATCACCGGAAAAAATGAAAATCGAAAATGCAGATGGGTTTATCAAATTTGCCCTCGGCGAAAATGTAAAACAATCGAACTGGGGCGATGGATTCAATACCCGCTTTCCCCAAACACGCATGGGTGTTGAACAGGTATATTATGATGTATTTACACGTGCGAAAGAATATGATGAACGCATAAAAAAATACAATGCCCTGTCAAAAAATGAAAAAACTCTGACACAACCGCCAAGAAAAGACATTGAATTGGATGCCATACTGGAAATATTAAATAAAAAGCGTTTTGTCACCTGTCATTCCTACGTTCAGTCGGAGATAAATATGCTGATGCATGTGGCCGACTCCATGGGTTTCAAAGTAAACACATTCACACACATCCTGGAAGGATACAAAGTGGCGGATAAAATGAAAGCACATGGCGCGGGCGGATCGACCTTTGCCGACTGGTGGGCCTATAAAATGGAAGTGAAGGATGCCATACCTTATAACGCGGCTATACTAAGTAAAATGGGTATTGTTACGGCCATTAATTCCGATGATGCCGAAATGGGCAGACGTCTTAATCAGGAATCGGCAAAAGCAATTAAGTATGGAGGACTAAGTGAAGAGGATGCACTTAAGTTGTGTACACTTAATCCTGCTAAGTTACTTCATCTTGATAAAAAAGTGGGTTATGTAAAAGTCGGGTATGATGCCGACGTGGTTCTGTGGTCAGACAACCCATTGTCGGTAAATACAAAAGCGGAGAAAACAATTATTGATGGTATAATTTATTATGACATCGATAAGGATAAAAAACTGCGCGATGATATGCAGAAAGAAAGGACGCGTTTGATTCAGAAAATGATAGCCGCTAAAAAGAATGGCGAAAAAACGCAGAGGGCTGAATCGAAACAGCAAAAGATGAAACATTGTGATGATTTTGAGGAGGAGGAGAGTTATTAGTAGTAACCGGTGATCAGTGATCGGTAATCAGTTTGTTCGTTATATGTTTAAATTTAAAACAATATGAAAAAATTATTCATTCTTAATTTTTTATTTTTAATTCTTCACTGCGCCATCGCGCAAACCCCTGCCCCTGCTCAAACAAAAAGCATATTATTAATGAATGGCATCGCGCATTTAGGTAATGGAAAGGTAATTGAAAATTCAGCAATAGGATTTAAGGATGGAAAACTCAATTTAGTGGCGGACGCCACCGCAATTAAAATAAACGGCTCAGCGTTCGATACAATTATTAATATACCCGGCAAACATGTTTATCCCGGTATAATAGCCCCAAACTCACCGCTTGGTCTTATTGAAATTGAAGCGGTCCGCGCCACAAATGATTTTGATGAAGTGGGCTTGATCAACCCTGAAGTGCGAACACAGATCGCGTTCAATACGGATTCAAAAATAATTCCTACTGTTCGCTTTAATGGGGTTTTGATAGTGCAGGCAGCACCCCGTAGAGGAATGCTTTCAGGAACTTCGTCAGTTTTTATGCTGGATGGCTGGAACTGGGAAGATGCTTTGCTAAAAGCCGATGATGGTGTACACTTGAATTTTCCTCGTCTGCCGATTGAAAAAAGCAATTCGGATACCGGCAACGCCAACCGGAAGCTTCAATATGTAAACCAAATAAACGAATTGAAAAAATTCTTTCTTGACGCAAAAGCCTATAACGAAGCCGACGCTCATGAAGAAAAAAATCTTCGTTTTGAATCAATGAAAGGTATTTTTAACGGGTCTAAGAGACTCTTTATTAATGCGGATCATGTGAAAGACCTGGTAGCGGCGATCAATTTCATTAAGGAAAATGGGATCAAAAGCCCGGTTATTACCGGAGGTATGGACGCATGGATGCTTACCGCTATGTTAAAAGAAAATAATATTCCTGTTATGGTTAGCCGGATACACGATCTGCCCATGCGGCCCGGAGATGACATTGATATGCCCTTTAAACTTCCCTCGCTATTACAAAAAGCGGGGATTTTATTTTGTTTACAAAACGAAGGAGATATGGCAGCCATACATACCCGGAACATACCCTTTTATGCTGGTACAGCCGCCGCATACGGACTCAGTAAAGAAGAGGCCCTTATGTCAGTTACGTTGAATGCCGCAAAAATATTGGGCATTGATAATCTTGTTGGAAGCCTGGAAAACAATAAAGACGCTACCCTATTTATTTCTACCGGAGATGCGTTCGACATGAAAACCAACAATGTTGAGATGGCGTTTATTAAAGGGAAAAAACTTGACCTGAACAACGATCAAAAGACATTGTATGAAAAATACAAAAAGAAATATGCGCTCAGATAAGGGGTTTTCTGAACGATTGTATATTTATTGTATCACCAGTTTCTTTTTGTAAATAGTGTCGTTGGTTGTAGCTATTATATAATACACTCCTTTGGCAAGTGTTTGATTCAGATCCAGTGCAAAAACATTTTCACCCGAATTTTGTGTGATAACAATCTTCGAAAAGTACTGTTTGCCCGAAATATCGTATACCACAACCAACACCTCTACATTTTCAGAAGTTGTAGGATGCAGTTGTGCAGGATTATCGGGTGTGGCCGGGTTAGGGAATATGTAAAATGCCTCCTGAAGATCACTGAATACAACTGACTCCAGCCTGGAGTAGGTATACTTACCGTCAAAATCGGTTTGCTTTAAGCGGTAATAACTCAGGCCATTTAAAGGATTGAGATCCTGAGTACTGTAGGTTAACAATTTACTGCTGTTTCCGGCTCCCTTTACAGTCGCCACCTGTTCAAAGTTATGAATACCATCTCTTGATCTCTCCACAGTAAAGTAATCGTTATTTGTTTCTGTTGAAGTTGTCCATTCTAATTGTGTGTACTTGTTATCAACCGCCTTTGCTGTAAAATTTATTAGCTCGATAGGCAGAGGATTTTCGTAAAAACCGCCTGAACTGTCAGTTGCCAGGGTAAACGGACTGAAAGAAGTTACAACCGCGGAGGTTTGAAGGTTACCTGACGTGGTAGTACCGGTCGTATTCAGGAATCCAAGGTCTTTCCACTTGGTTCCGTCCCATTTCGCAACTCTGAGCAGAGATAACGTTGCAACACCACCGCTCCGTGGTGAATCCCAATATAACGAAGGCGTTATATCCGAAGTACCGTTGGTACGGTCGAGTATCCAGTATTCGGCACTGCTTACGTGATCAAGTGTCGTATCTTTTAGTGTTCGGGTGTATCCCTGGGCATTCGGACTGTTATCGAAATACCTTGCTGTAAAATGATCGGTTGTAAGTGAAGGAGCAGTTATGCCAATAGGTGCATACTTGCTTACATTATTTCCGGTAGGGAATACAAATGCTTCATTACCAATCTTTCTTACTCTGCCATTCACAAATGAATTATTGCTGGCCCCGCTGGTGGTTGCATCGTCATTAAATGTTACCAGTTCGTCGGCAGGAGAAGCAGTAGTGGCACATACAACACCATCAGTGAATGTGGCCGAGTGCGCTATCACAATATCGTCGACAATTGAAATGGAACCCGCCGCATCTGTCGGAACCACCGTATTATTAAATGTAACGTCATAGAAAGTTTCAACATTATTATTGATATTTATTGTTTGAAGAGCTGTGCCATTAAAGGTTACCATACCGAGACGTTCAGTAAAAGTACCTTTGTCGGTCCAGTTGCCAGCCAGTGTTATCGAATAATTAGAGGCAGTTACATCCATTACATTGCTTGGGTCGATCAATAAATTTCCACGAATAATAGTATTTGCATTTAATGATTTAGTAGCGGCTGCCGCAGGTGAATTTGTTAATGTTAAATGTGAATAGTTTGCAGGAGTTGTACCAAACAACCCTTCAATAGTTTGATCCGCCCCGGCATTATATACAACATAAGAGGGGTGGCCAAAATTGACTGATGCAGGAGTATAATTTACAGGGAATGTTGTTACGGAACCGGCAGAGCCCAACGTCAGTTGACTTGTAGTTGCCTGCATTGTTATAGCATTCGGACCGACAGCATCAAAACTTATCTGAAAACCACCATCATAAAAATTATTATACACTGCTATATAAATAGAAGTATTCACAAGAACCGGTTCTGTGAGTGTTTTTGTCATCATAGTTGTGCCTGTAGCGGCAACTCCTGGCACAGCTCTTATTAAAACAAGATTACCGTAGTCTGGCAACCCGGAAACAGTTTGCGTTGCATTAGCGCCAAAGTAAACAGTACTCGTCGGATCAAGCGTAATATTGGCATAAACAAAATTAGTTGGAAAAATAGTAGCAATACTGTTGCTTCTGCCAATATATAAATATGAACCAGCCGACATTGTCATTGTCCCTGTTCCGTTACCAGTAATCTGATATCCATTATCATAATGAAAACCACTGGTAATTAAGAAATTATTGTTGATTGTTATGGCATTATTCTGTTTAACCCAACTGCTGAACGCGGTACCATTTGTTCTTAATACAGTTAAATTATAAAAAGTTGTTGCTGCAGAAGTCGTTATAGTCTGGTCAAGTGGATTTTGTGAATTTGTTGCATCAAATATTACCGAGCCGGTTCCACTAAGAAAACTTCCACTGTTTGAAACTGTAAAGTCTCCTTCCAGGTTTATTGTAACGGCATTTGCACGTACAATTCCGGTTTGCACCGTAAAGTCTGCATAATAGCCATAAAACGACTGGCAATTAATATTCAGGTTATCGGCAAGGGTCCAGTCTCCGGCAGTATTATCAAAAACCATTGGGCCATAAAACTGAGCGCCATTAGAAGTAATTGTTTTGGCCGATCCTGCATTAAAGTAGAAGGTCCCTTCGAAATTATTGGTCATATTGGCTGCCAGCGTAATGTTGCCGGATACATAAATATATCGCTTAAACCCATAAGTGTTCGTAGCGCCTACAATACCATTATCTAAGAATGAACCTGCGGTAGCTCCGGTACAGTCAAAATCATTCACATAGGTATACATCTGATCTACATCGCATGTTTTGTTGGAAGCCGAAGTAAATGAACTGGCGTCAAACCGAACATTATCTAATGGCCCGGGAGCACATTCATTTGTTGCACTGTAAACGCCGGAAACGAGGGACCAATTATCAGGATTTGACCAGTTGTTGTTTACGCCAGTTGAGTAGGTGCCAGTTTTGGTATTAGCTGCCAGTCCGCCTACCCAGTAAAAGGTTTTAGCAGCTTCCGGTGCATTAAATGTGATCCCCGTATTATTCCCCTGATCCATACCTGAATTAATGGTAAGGTTAGCGCTGGTAATATTCAGATCCTTCGCCATCACGTATGCAAAAGTAGGTCCATTTGTAAACTTCACCTTCGCTGCAGTTCCTGAACTAATACTCTTGAATACACTCCAACCGTTACAGCTGCCTGTGTAAGTAACCCGGCCAATGGCAGTTGTATCAGTCCCGGTAGTACCGAATTGGAATGTGCTTGCGGTAGCCACTACCAGTTCATTAATAGTGGTGGAAGTACCGGGAGCATTCGATGGTAAAATGGTAATGCTGGAATTCTTTTGAACGATCATACTGTCAACAGCAAAAATACCGGTTGCGACATTGGTAGAACCGCCCAACCCGAATGCAGATCCAACTCCCGTGTTTATTGTCCCGTTAATAATTACAGTATTGGAAGTTAAAGTAGTTGTTATCGCAGATATACAATTTGTGGCAACAATTACTCCTCCTGAAATTGTCGCCTTCTTTTCAACATTAAATGTATAGCCGTCACGCGCTCCATACATTATACCCGGTGAATTGCTTACATATATGTTACCTAAAATTTGTATCGTGTCAACGGCACTGGTGATAATAGAGCCCCTTGGCGCAGTGGCACCAAGGTCTGGACCCACGCCGACTGTAAAATTCCCTAATAATTTTATTTTATTTCGAAAATAGGAAGTGGTCCCGGCAGTAACTACCGGAGAAGCGGCAGCAGGAGTAGCCGCAGGCTGGTTTTGTGTAAAATTGCCCTGCACTTCGGCAAAATTACCGTATATATCAAACGAACCTACATTAACATTTCCGGTAAATATCATGCGGTCGGCCGAACCCCATGTTGTTCCGTTAGCGCCCGAAATCGAAACATATTTACTTGAAGTTATATTTCCAAATGTTTTTTGATTGGTGTTCACACTACCCGCATCAATACGAAGAGAGCCGGCAGTTCCCGAAGTTACAATATCACCGAAAGTGATCCGCTCTGTTGTATTTGCAACTGTACCGGAAGTTATTTGCAGTGTACCGGTGATAGCATTTGCTGTAATTTTAGGTATTGTTTTTGCGATAGTACCAACCTGAATTGTAGCGCTCGTACCATTTAAATAGATCTGAGAGGTAGGTGATGATGTAAGGGTAAAGTTGGTTGTATTACCCCTAAAATCAATCGCCGTTCCGGTTCCATAAACATTTACACTGGATGTCCCTAAATTAAGTGCGCGAACATTATCTACAATGTTGCAATTAAGTATATTACAATATACAGGCTTGCTATTTGTGTTTAGTGTTCCGCTTTGTAATCTGAGAATTCCGTCAGTGTTGTTATAATCTACATATAAATAATCTTGTACAGTATAAGTTCCTCCTGTTGAATTTATTGTTACCCAACTGTTAAAAATGACACCTGTTGTTGTAATAGTATGACTCCCGGTTCCATTAAACTCCACTTTTCCCGCATATGTTAACGCCGCTGAAGCCCAGGTCCAGGAACCCGAACAATAAAAAGTAATTGTAGATGCACCGGCAAAGGTTGGGTAATTAAGAACTCCTGTTAAATTAAAATTGGCACAAGTGGGATTTACGTTAAAAGTAATAGTTTGCGAAGCGGCTGTAATCGAATTGGCATCGAAAAAAACATTATCAGCGGCTGTTGGAGGAGTTGCATAAGCACTTCCCGCTCCGCCTGATGAGCTCGCCCAATGTGTAAGATCACTCCAGTTTCCTCCATTTCCCCTCCAGTAATAGTTAGCGGCATTAGCAGATTGCAATAAAACAAATAAGCCCGTTAAAAATAGAAATGCAAAAGAATTGAAAAACTTCTTATCGGAATAAGTCCGCGACTGGCGGTATAAACTAAAAGGATATGGTACTACTTGTCTTTCCATCGGCAAAAATATTAAGAAATATCAACATTCAACCTATAAATATTCGACTTTTCTTAGGTACTTATACGTATTTCAAAACCTAAGGTTACATTGTACATTGACACTTTTCAACAATTACTGATCAATAACTCTTCAATTATACATCAACAAAATATAACTAATTGATTTTCAATTATTTATAATAAATTTCATTTAGCCCAGTAAATTACCGGCTTAAAATTATTGATGGACTCTGCGAATAATCTGAAAAAACCCTGTTAATAAGTATACAATAGGTGAAAAATAGCTGTTCCGTAAATGCAATTTTTCTTATAAGCACATTTTATTTTTACATTTATACCGCAGGTATCCTCACTCATTTTTTAGATATAAATGAATTCGTGGGTGTTTCACAGTTCCGAAAATCGGAAAGGATCGCAACAGCTCCATTGGCAGCGGGTTTCGATCGATTAATTACTGACAATTAAAACAAACACTATGTACCAATCAATTTACACTACGCACAAAATAGTAGTATTGCTGTTTTTACTTATTTATCTTATAAAAACAATTTTATTGTTAGCCAACAAAACTGAACAACTGGCTAGATTTTCCAGGCTGTTCAAAGTCCCTGAAATGATAGTAAGTTTTTTATTTCTTGCTTCGGGCATATATATGCTCACACAGCAACCTGAAATAAATAAACTGATGATCTTCAAACTCATCGCTGTATTTGCTTCAATCCCGATTGCGATCATTGGCTTTAAACGGTCGAATAAGGCACTCGCCTCTTTAGCAATGCTATTAATAATAGGGGCTTACGGATTAGCTGAAGTGAATAAAAAACAAAAACCAAAAAGCAATGATACAACTGTTGTCTCATCAATCGATGGTAAAGAACTTTATTCTGCTTACTGCACCAAATGTCATGGCGAGGATGGTAAAGCCGGACTGATGGGTGCAACAGACATTTCACTATCACAATTGGACGATGCGGGCATTATCGAAATGATCACAAACGGAAAGAACAATATGCAGGGTTTCGGCAGCCATCTAAACCCCGAACAAATTGCCGCTGTATCTGAATATGTAAAAACGCTCCGTAAATAATTTTTTCCTTTCAGATGCAAAAAAAAATATCCCTGAGGAAGCAGCTGATTGACACTGCAAAACAAGCTGACACCGCTGTATTGGTTGGTATAATTGCAAAACAGCAGGATGAACAGGAAGTGAAAGACTACCTCGATGAGCTTGAATTTTTAGCCAGTACTGCCGGAGTAATTACACTAAAACGATTTACTCAACGCCTTGATAAACCTGACATTCGCACGTTTGTAGGTTCCGGAAAAGTGCTGGAAATAAAAAAATACGTTGACGAAAATAATGTATCGCTGCTCATTTTCGATGATGAGCTGTCTCCCTCCCAGATCCGTAACCTGGAAAAAGAAATGGGAAGAAAAATCCTGGACCGCACCAATCTTATACTTGACATATTCGCCGCCCGTGCTCAAACCGCACACGCTCAAACACAGGTAGAGCTTGCCCAATACCAATATATGCTTCCCCGCTTAGCGGGTATGTGGACCCACCTTGAACGTCAACGCGGCGGTATAGGTATGCGCGGACCGGGTGAAAAAGAAATTGAGACCGACAGACGTATTGTGCGCGACAGAATATCCCTTCTTAAAGAAGATCTTATTAAAATTGACAAGCAAATGGCGTCTCAGCGCAAAAATCGCGGAGAACTTATCCGGGTTGCGCTTGTTGGTTATACCAACGTTGGTAAATCAACTATTATGAATATGCTTAGCAAATCAACTGTATTTGCCGAGAACAAATTATTCGCCACACTTGACACTACAGTGCGCAAAGTGGTTATTGATAATGTTCCTTTTTTACTTTCGGATACTGTTGGTTTTATCCGTAAGCTGCCCACACACCTGGTTGAATCCTTCAAATCGACGCTGGACGAGGTTCGAGAGGCAGATATCTTATTACATGTTGTGGATATATCGCATCCTAAATTTGAAGACCAGATCAACGTTGTTAACCAGACTCTTGCGGATATTAAAGCGCACGACAAACCAACTATACTTGTGTTCAACAAAATTGATGCGTATAAATTTCTTCCAAAAGACGATGATGATTTAACTCCTGTTACCAAAGAAAATCTCAGTTTGGATCAATTGAAAAAAAGCTGGATGGGGAAAATTAATTCTCAATGTATTTTTATTTCAGCAACCAATAAACAAAACATTGAAGAGTTTAAAACTTTACTTTATAACATGGTGAAAGAAATGCATGTTAAACGCTATCCGCATAATAACTTACTGTATTAACCCATAGCCGTCCCCCACCTCTCTATCACAACGCAGATGCATGATTAACAGCAAGTTAAATTTAAAATTGACTTCCTTATTTATACCATCCGCTAATATTAGTCTATGAATAACCGATCGAGAGTGGAAAAGCGTTTAAATTTAGACTATAGTATACCGGGCATCGGTATTACATAAAAATCACCTATTTTTATGTCCCGTTAAAAAATAAAAAGCATCCCGCTTAAAGCGGGATTTTTTTACTCTAACTAATTTACTTATGCTTAATCACATCGAAGGCAACCTCGTCGAAAAAACACCTACGTACGCAGTGATCGATTGCAATGGCCTTGGTTATTTGCTCAACATATCGCTGAACACCTACTCCAAAATGGCCGCCAGCGGTACCTGTAAGCTATATGCCGAAGAAATGTATGTACGTGATGATCTGCCAAAACTGTTTGGCTTCGCCGATATGCAGGAACGGCAGCTATTCCGGCACCTGGTGTCCGTATCCGGAGTCGGAGGAACAAGTGCAATCATGATGCTTTCATCACT
Organism: Bacteroidota bacterium; assembly: GCA_016183775.1. NCBI lineage: Bacteria > Pseudomonadati > Bacteroidota > Bacteroidota bacterium. Next base: position 42,882 of record JACPDY010000144.1, on the reverse strand, counting down.
ATCGGCCCGGGAAATTCAACAAGCCATACTGACCGGAAATGTTACTTTACTGAAAAGCATAAAAGGCATTGGTGAAAAAACAGCTCAACGCATTATTGTTGACCTGAAAGGCAAACTTGGAAAAAGTGAGCTTTCCTCTGATTTTATGATAGTTGCGCACAATAACAACCGCGATGAAGCGTTATCTGCATTAGTGAATCTGGGCTTTGCTAAAAATGTTACAGAAAAAGCCCTTGATAAAGTCATAAACAGCTCATCCTCAGAGCTTAATGTTGAGGATCTGATAAAGGCAGCATTAAAAAATTTATAATCCAAGGCTCAAAATAAACCGAATTACGGATCAGTATTGTTACACTATTCGTAATTCGGTTTGTTTATGATTCGAAAGTTCACAAAAAAGCTTGGCGAATAAAGCAATTAAATACACTTTTTTAGCGGCAGCATCCGCTACTGTCTTATCAGCTTTTATTGGCACTAAAGCCAAAGAGCGGCCCGCCGGCACCTATCCCATTTTTAAAGAAGAAGGAATTGCAGCTTCAGCATTACCGGCCGATTCTCCTGCAGTGCCCACCACAAAACTCAAATACAATTTCAAAGATGAATCTGTTCAGGATCCACTATACTACCCCAATAGCGGAGGACTTAAACTTACTGACCCCACTAACATCGATAAGAAAATAGATTATGATCCGGTTACGGGACAATATAACATCAGCCAGAAAATGGGTAACCTGGATTACCGGCCGCCAACCTATATGTCGCCCGAAGAATACATGGATTACCAGATACAAAAGCAGGTAAAAAGTTACTGGCGCCAACGTACAACTGCCGAAGCTACAACTCAGGCGAACCGTGCCCTGATTCCCAAACTTCATGTGAGCGGGGAACTATTCGACCGTATTTTTGGCGGCAACACAGTCGACATTCGTCCGCAGGGAACAGCCGAACTTATTTTTGGTGTTAATAATTCGAAAACCGAGAACCCTATACTGCCTGTTAAGCAGCGAAGCATTACTACATTCGACTTCAATGAAAAAATTCAGCTTAACGTGATTGGCAAGATCGGCGATAAGCTAAAGCTCACGACCAACTATAACACCGAAGCCACTTTCGACTTTGAGAACCAGATGAAGATTGAATATAACGGCTATGAAGATGAGATCATAAAAAAAATAGAAGCGGGTAACGTAACACTTCCTTTAACAGGTACACTTATCACCGGCAGCACAAGTTTATTTGGAGTAAAAACCCAATTGCAATTCGGCAAGCTGACAGCTACGACCATTTTCTCGCAGCAAAAAGGGAAAAAATCGGAAGTGAACGTAACCGGCGGCGCGCAAATAAGTAAGTTTGAAGTGACTGGTGATAACTACGAAGCCAACCGCCACTTCTTTCTTTCCCAATATTTCAGAGATCGCTTTGATACGGCCCTGAGTAAACTCCCCGTTATTCAATCTCCTGTTAGTGTCACCAAGGTTGAGGTATGGGTCACCAACAGAAGCAGCACCACCACCGATCTGCGTAACATTGTTGCATTTTCTGACCTGGCGGAAGACTCCGGCCATGTTTCAAAATACCTGAAATCACCGATCATTGAGGATAGCACAGGCTACTTACCAAAAAATGGCGCGAATAATCTTTATTACCAGATGGCCGACTCCCTGGTCGGAAAATTAAGAGACCGTGATTTTCCAAAAGTAAGCGCTAATCTTGCAGGTACGCCTTACGTGATTGCACGCGACTATGAACGAATAGAGCTGGCCCGCAAACTGGCTCCTACTGAATTTACGTTCAACCCGCGCCTGGGGTTTATTTCACTTAACCAATCATTGAATTATGATGAAGTTCTGGCTGTGGCTTTTCAATACAGCATTAACGGCAAAACATACCAGGTTGGCGAGTTTTCAACTGATGGGATAACAAGTCCCAAACCACTTTATATAAAATTGCTTAAGGGTACAACAGTTAATCCGCGACTGCCTATTTGGGACCTGATGATGAAAAACATTTATTCCATTGGCGGATACCAGATAAATCCACAGGATTTCAGATTAGAGGTTTGGTACAACAACCTCTCAACCGGCGTCGACATTAATTTTCTCCCTGACGGGCCTTATAAGGGCATCCCCCTTGTGCAGGTACTTCCGCTCGACCGCCTCAATTTAAACGGTGACGCAACGGCTGACGGTGTATTCGACTTTATTGACGGTGTTACCATAAGCGCCGCAAATGGCCGGATCATTTTTCCCGTAGCTGAACCATTCGGAAGTTATTTATATAAAAAAATACTGGGCAGCCCTCCCACTTCGGACACATTAACCACCCGGCCTTTTGCCGAAAAATATGCATACAAACAGTTGTACGATTCCACCAAAACAGCGGCCATACAGATACCGGAAAAAAACCGATTCAAACTCAAAGGCTCTTATAAATCATCTTCAAGTTCAGAGATAGCACTCAATACCGTAAACGTTCCGCAAGGTTCAGTAACGGTTACGGCTGGAGGGATTAAACTTACTGAAAACATTGACTATACAGTTGACTATACACTCGGCCGTGTAAAAATAATCAACGAAGGCATACTCAACTCGGGCACACCAATTAAGATCTCGCTCGAAAGTAATTCGCTATTCGCATTACAGTCAAAAACAATGATAGGTGCTCATTTTGATTACCGGGTAAACAAAGACTTTATACTTGGAAGTACGATCATGCGTTTAACTGAACGCCCTTTGACACAAAAAGTGAACATAGGTGATGAACCTATTTCAAATACAGTTGTTGGACTGGACGGAAACTATAAAACAGAAGTGCCTTTTATTACAAAGCTTGTTGATAAATTACCGTTCATTAGTACAAAGCAGCCCTCTAACCTTGTAGCATCGGGTGAAGTAGCAAAACTATTTCCCGGACACAATAAAGCTATTGGCAAGGATGGTAATTCATACATTGATGATTTTGAAGGAAGTATTTCACGTATTGATATAAAATCGCCGCAGGCCTGGTCGCTGGCCAGTATACCACAGGGGCAGCCCGGACTATTTCCCGAAGCATCATTGAACGACAGCCTTCCTGCTGGTTTTAACCGTGCCAGGCTTAATTGGTATATCATCGATCCTCTTTTATTGCGTAATACACCCGGCTTAACCCCCGGCAATCTGGGCCCCAACGAAATGTCAGACAACTTCACACGTGAGGTGCTTGAAACTGAAATATTCCCCAACAAACAATTGCCAAGCGGAACGCCTACCAATACACCGGTGTTTGATCTTGCATACTATCCACAGGATCGCGGGCCTTACAATTACGACGTAACCGGACTATCAGGCATTTCAAGCGGCATTGACGTGAATGGAAAATTAAATAATCCTAAAAGCCGCTGGGGCGGTATTATGCGCCAGGTGGTAACAAACGATTTTGAAGCGACCAACATTGAGTACATACAATTCTGGATGATGGATCCTTTTAACGCCGACAATATCAACCCTAACACTACAGGCGACCTTTACGTAAACCTCGGCAACATTTCGGAAGATGTTTTGAAAGATTCACGCAAAGCATTTGAAAATGGTTTACCTATAGACGGAAGCAATTCAACAAATATTCCTTACGACGAAACGAAATGGGGCAGAGTTCCCGCCATCCAGTCAATTGTAAACGCATTTGATGTGAATGAAGCAGCGCGCCCTTACCAGGATGTCGGGCTGGATGGATTGACCAATGGTGATGAAAATTCGTTTTTCAATAGTTCATATATTCAAAAAGTCTCCGCCCTGCATGGCGCCACTTCAGCCGCCTATCTGAATGCTGTAAAAGATCCTTCCGGAGATGATTACCATTTTTATCGCGGTTCAGATTATGACAACACTAAGCTCACAGTGCTTGAACGCTACCGTCAATACAATGGTCCCGATGGCAACTCCCCGGCATCCGGTCAGGCAAATCATGAGGGACTTACCGAAAGCTACACCACTTCAGCAACATCAACACCTACTTCTGAAGATATTAACCGCGACAATACCCTAAGTGAAAGTGAAGGTTATTTTCAATACCGCTTAAGTTTACGGCCCTCCGACTTCAATGCAGTTGGACAAAATTATATCACCGACATTCTTTCAACCTCCGGACAAAATATCAAGAACGGAACAACAAAACCCATCAAGTGGTACCAGATTAAAATACCAATCAGGGAATTTGAAACAAAAGTAGGAAGCATTGAAGATTTTCGTTCCATCCGTTTTATACGCATGTTCTTTAAAGGTGTTGACAAACCTATTGTGTGCCGCTTTGCACGTATGGAATTTATTCGCGGAGAATGGAGAACATATAACAACTCTCTCCTGGCTGACGGAGAATACCTGGGTACAGACGGCCGCAACGCCTCGTTTCAAACGGCTGCTATCAACATAGAAGAGAACGGAACACGTGCGCCGGTAAACTACGTTTTACCTCCGGGCATTGATCGCCAGGTAAATATTCAGTCTTCCAATCTCGCCCGGTTGAACGAGCAGGCATTGTCAATGCGCGTTTGCGGTCTGGAAGACGGCAATGCAAGGGCCGCGTTCCGCACAACCAGTCTTGACATACGCATGTATAAAAAGTTAAAAATGTTCGTCCATGCTGAAGCCGGCCCAAATGGCGATGCCCTTAATGACGGCGACCTGCGTGTGTTCATCCGGCTGGGGAGTGATTTTAGCAGCAACTATTACGAGTATGAAATTCCACTGAAAGTGACCGCGCCAAAAAACTACAATGGAGGTAACCAGGCCGACCAGTATGCCGTATGGCCGCTGGCAAACGAACTCGACCTGGAATTTGCCAAACTGCAATCGGCTAAACAGCAGCGTAACATCGCCTTAACCAATGGCACAGCCACAGCCAAGCTAAATATCCGCTACATGGTAAGTGATGGAAGCAACAATATTTACATTATGGGAAATCCAAACCTGGCCGGTGTTAAAACAATCATGATAGGCATACGAAATCCAAAGCAGCAACCCGGGAGTACCACTGATGACGGACTGGCGAAATGCGGTGAAGTTTGGGTAAACGAATTGCGCCTGAGTGATTTTGACGAACAAGGCGGATGGGCATCCATTGCACGGATCAAAACCGACCTGGCTGATCTGGGTTCAATTTCTATTGCGGGAAATTATAGCACACCCGGCTGGGGCGGGATTGAAAAGAAAGTGAACGAACGTCAGCAATCAACCAATTACGGATATGACCTTTCGTCCAATATTGAACTTGGGAAATTCACTCCTTCAACATTGAACATTAAAATTCCTATGTATTTCGGATATTCCGAGTCGTTTATTGTTCCGCGGTTTAATCCGCTTGACCCCGATATAAACCTGAAAGAAGTTTTAAGCGATCAGGCCATTCCTCAAACACAAAGAGATTCACTCAGTACGGTAACCGTCGATTACACACGACGAAAGAGTCTGAACTTTACCAATGTAAAAAAAGACAAAGGGAAAAATAAAAAGACATCTCACATTTACGATATTGAAAATGTGGCACTCTCCTACTCTTTCAGTGAAATTTTTCATCGCGATATAAATATAGAATACAATACAACGCGAACCTATAAGGCAGGTCTTACCTGGTCCTTCTCTCCCACAGCCAAAAGCATTAAACCTTTTGACAAAATAAAACTGAATCCGAAATATTTTTCACTTATCAAGGACCTTAATTTTTCACTTCTCCCCAACAGGCTGGGATTTACAACTGATGTGGATCGCTTTTACAATGAGAGCAAGATCCGCAATAACACCGGATCATCCGATGTAATTATTATTCCGCTTTATAATAAAACATTTAACATGAACCGTTCGTACGACCTGAAATGGGATCTGACGAAAGCCCTTAAGGTTGATTTTACTGCCAATAACCAGGGACGGATAATGGAACCCGTAGGACGGATAGATACCCAGGAAAAACGCGATACTGTTATTGATAACCTATTGGGTCTCGGGCTTACTACAAAATACCGGCATTCATTAAATGTGAACTATACCATACCTATTAACAAATTACCCATGCTTGATTTTGTGAATGCAAGCGTGCGCTATTCCGGCACATACGATTGGACCCGAGCACCCTTTGCCGCCGACTCTCTCGGTCACATCATTCAGAATTCAGGCTCCTGGCAATGGAACGGACAATTTAACATGAGTACTCTTTATAATAAAATACCTTACTTTAAAAAGCTATCGAAAAAACCGCTTGGCGGGATCAAGCCCGATGAAAAACAAAAAGCCAAAGAAAAAGCAGAAGCCGAAAAAGCCGCTGCCGCTACGAAGGATATGGCAAAACTAAAATTAAAACTAAAATCTTTATCGAAAGACACCTCAGGCGCAAATAAGGCAGCTATTGATTCTTTAAAAGCCAAAATTTTAAAGGCCGATACATTAAAACCAAAAAAGAAAGAAAATCAATATGAGATACTGGATTATATTGGCCGGCTTGTTACCAGCGTAAAAAACATTACACTGAGCTATACCGACAATGCCGGAACTACACTTCCCGGTTATTCGCAAAAGACAAATATTATGGGAATGGATAGCCGATTTGAAGGCCCTACTCCCGGCTTCATATTTGGCAGCCAGGCCGACATCCGGCAAAAAGCCATTGATAATGACTGGCTGGAAAAAACCGCTTCAATCAATACTCCATACACAAATAACCGCACACAAAATATTACAGCACGTGTAAATATTGAACCATTACCTGATTTTAAAATCGAAGTGAATGGCAATCGCAACTACAGCGAAACCCGCAGCGAATTTTTCAGGTGGGACGGCCTTTCAAAATCGTTTCAAAGTCAAACACCTACTTTTTCAGGAAGCTTCAGTATATCATTCCTGAGTATACGAACCGCTTTCGAAAAACGAAACAAAACACATTTTTCCCAGAACTGGGAGAACTTTCTCAATTACAGGGCAACGATCTCCAACTTCCAGGCACAGAAGTACACGCTTGCACAACTTAAACAGGATACATCCGGCTTTATGAACGGCTACGGCGCTATATCACAGGATGTAACCATACCCGCATTTGTAGCCGCCTACGCAGGCAGAGCACCACGCAAAAACGACCTTACCACCTTCCCTTTACTTCCAATGCCCAACTGGAGGATAACTTATGATGGATTATCCAAAATGGAAATTATAAAAACATTATTCCGCTCAATTACCCTGAGCCATTCTTACCGCTCAACCTACAACGTAACCTCCTTCACTCAAAATTTAAACTTTGTGGATAATGGCGATGGCCTCACCACTGTCCGTGATGCCACAAGTAATTTTGTTCCGCGTTTAACGATCGGTTCGGTTTCGATATCCGAACAATTTTCGCCGCTGCTTAAAATTGATATGACCTGGAACAACAGCTTGCTCACCAGTTTTGAAATAAGAAAAGAACGCAACCTTTCACTGGCCATGTCGAACATACAACTGCAGGAACTTAACTCCCGTGATATAGTAATAGGCGCGGGTTACAGGATCAAAGACCTTAAGATCAAATTAGGAAAACGTGCCTTTAAAAGTGACCTTAATTTAAAAGCGGATATATCCTTTAAAAACAACATTACCGTAATGCGCCAGGCCGCAACAGATATCACGCAGGCCACTTCAGGTCAAAATATAATTACAATAAAAACTTCCGCAGATTACATACTTAATGATAAATTGACTGTCCGCGCTTTCTTTGACCGTATCATGAACCGACCGGTCATCTCCTCCTCCTTCCCTACTTCAAATACAAACGCGGGCATAAGCTTAAGATTTACGCTGGCGCAATAAACGGGTGTACGACAAATTTCCCTTTGATAATTTTTTGGTGGGATTTCGTGCTTTTGTGTTTTGGTGGCTATGTTTCCTTGCCACAAAGTCACTAAGTCACAAAGGTTCACCAAGCAAGAGGGGTTTTTGTGGTACACCCCAATAAACCCGTTTAGTCAACAAATATTTCCTAAATTTAAGGTCATAAATATATTTTTACTCTGTTATGAAACTACAAAATTACGCACTTGGTAAATGGGTCGCCGGAGAAGGTGACGGCCAGCAACTGTATAACGCTATTACAGGCGAAAATATAGCCACTGCAGGCAGTAAAGGATTGGATTTTGAAGCCATGACGCGTTACGCCCGGTCAACAGGCGGACCTAAACTCCGAAAGCTCACTTTTCACGAGCGTGGCCGCATGCTGAAAGCATTAGCTATGCACCTGCAATCGAAAAAAGAAGATTTTTATAAAATAAGCTGGGCCACAGGCGCAACACGCATTGATAGCTGGGTTGACATTGAAGGCGGTATAGGGAATTTATTTTCATATGCCAGCCTGCGCAGGCAATTTCCCGACGAAACATTTTGCGTGGAAGGTGATGTGGCCAAACTTTCCAAAGGCGGAACGTTTATTGGTCACCACATTTGTGTACCAAAAGAAGGTGTCGCTATCCATATTAACGCGTTCAACTTCCCGGTTTGGGGAATGCTTGAAAAGGTTGCCGTGAATTGGCTGGCCGGTGTTCCTGCAATAGTAAAACCTGCAACAGTTACTTCATTTTTAACAGAAGCCGTGGTAAAAGAGATCATCGCTTCAGGCATTTTACCCGAAGGTGCACTCCAGCTGATCTGTGGAAGCGCCAATGGCATATTGGATCACGTTCTTAACCAGGATGTAGTTACATTCACAGGTTCTGCGCATACAGGGAAAATGCTTAAGGCACATCCCCGCCTGCTTGCAGAAGCTGTACCTTTTAACATGGAAGCGGATTCCCTCAACTGCTGCATTTTAGGAAACGATGTAACACCGGATAAGCCCGAGTTTGATATTTTCATTAAAGAAGTGGTACGTGAAATAACAACCAAGGCCGGACAAAAGTGTACCGCTGTACGCAGAATAATTGTTCCGGAAAATAAAATTGAAGATGTTCAGATCGCGCTGGGCAAACGACTGGCGCAAACTATTATTGGCGACCCCAATGTAGAGGGTGTACGTATGGGCTCGCTGGCCGGACAAGCCCAATTACTGGAAGTAAAAGAAAAAGTAGCACAGCTAAGTAAGACACAAAAAATAATTATCGGCAGTTTCGAAAAATTTGAAGTGAAGGGTGCTGACAAAAACAAAGGTGCATTTATGCCCCCGATCGTATTTCTAAATGATAATCCATTTACAAATACCGATTGCCACAGCATTGAAGCTTTTGGACCCGTGAGCACATTAATGCCTTACAAAACCACGGACGAAGCGATACAACTCGCAAAAATGGGAAAGGGTTCATTGGTAAGCTCGATAGTTACTGCCGATGACAACATCGCAAAACAATATGTATTAGGTGCCGCAAGTATGCATGGCCGCATACTGATCTTAAATAATGATTGCGCTAAAGAAAGTACAGGACATGGTTCACCTATGCCTTTACTGGTACACGGCGGGCCCGGTCGTGCGGGTGGCGGCGAAGAAATGGGCGGCAAACGTGGCGTGTTCCATTATTTACAACGTACCGCCATACAGGGCTCACCCACAACACTTACAAAAGTGACCAATCAATACCAATATGGCGCTAAATACATCGACAAAAAAATCCATCCATTTAAACGCTATTTTGAAGAACTCGAAATTGGCGAAACGCTTATTACCGGCACACATTTAGTCACACTCAAAAACATTGAGGACTTTGCTGAATTGAGTGGAGACAAATTTTATGCCCACATGGATGAAAAATCACTCGAAGGCACAATTTTTACAGGGCGTGTTGCGCACGGCTACTATATTTTATCGAGAGCTGCGGGACTCTTTGTTGATGCACCCAAGGGCCCTGTACTGCTGAACTATGGCATTGATGAGTGCCGGTTCACAAAACCCGTTTACCCGGGATCGACCATTGGTGTGCGCTTTACATGCAAAGAAAAGGCCGAGCAAGAGAAAAAGACGCCGGATGATATTGCGAAAGGGATAGTAAAATGGCTTGTTGATGTGTTTGACGAAACGGGTGAGACCGTTGCCATTGCAACTATATTGACGATGGTGAAGAAGCGGGATCAAAAATAAATAAATTAAACGCAAAGGACGCGGAGGCTTACGCAGAGGGCCGCAGAGAAATAGATGAACGAGGATGAGACAACAAAAATAATTATTGGTTGTGCTATAAAAGTACACAAAGCGTTAGGGCCCGGTTTATTGGAATCGGCTTATGTGGAGTGTTTGTATTATGAATTATGCAAAGCAGGGCTAATGGTAGAAAAACAAAAGCCTTTGCCGTTAGTTTATGAAGAAGTCAAATTAGAAGTTGGATATAGAGTAGATCTTTTTGTGGAAAAGAAGGTGGTTGTTGAAGTAAAATCAGTTGATGCTCTGAATGATATATTTTTGGCACAAACATTAACTTATTTAACACTTTCTAATTCAAAAGTCGGCCTATTGATCAACTTTAATGTTTTGAAATTAATTGATGGTCTGAAACGAGTAGTCAATAAATACTAAATCCCTCAGCGGCCCTCTGCGAAAGTCTTTGCGTCCTCTGCGTTTAAACATTCTATATGGAAACAGGAACAGTACAAACCAAAACTGAAAATGGTATAGCCACGGTAACATTCTTTCATCCCCAAAGCAACTCCTTACCGGGCACACTGCTGCGAACATTGGCCGACGAAATAACCAAGGCAGGCAATGATCCGGAGGCCAAAGTAATTATCCTTAAAAGTGAGGGCGAAAAAACTTTTTGCGCAGGAGCTTCATTTGATGAACTTATTTCTATTAAAGATCTCGAAACAGGTAAAAAATTCTTCTCAGGCTTTGCAGCGGTCATAAATGCCATGCGTAAAGCACCAAAATTTGTGCTCGTCCGTGTTCAGGGAAAAGCGGTGGGCGGCGGCGTGGGGCTTGCCAGTGCAGGCGATTATACATTTGCTATTGACAGCGCTTTAGTAAAACTAAGTGAACTGGCTGTGGGCATAGGCCCGTTTGTTGTGGGTCCTGCTGTTGAACGGAAAGTTGGTAAGGCCGCATTTTCACAACTTACCATCAACGCAAGCGAATGGCACACCGCACAATGGGCAAAAGAACAAGGTTTGTATGCCGGGCTATTCCCGACCGCAGCCGATCTCGATACCGCTATAAACACATTAGCTGATAAACTGGCAAAGAGCAACCCCGAAGCCATGATGATGCTCAAAAAAATAATGTGGGAAGGAACCGATAACTGGGATACATTATTGATCGAACGGGCTGAAATGAGCGGAAAACTTGTGCTATCCGAATTTACACGAAAATTTATTGAGACGTTTAAAGCGGGAACGAGGTAGTTTCTTTAACACAGACTATTTATTTCACCCCTGCCTTATCAAAAAACGCTTTCGCTTTTTCAGCCTGTCCTAAATTCCGGTAACAATTTCCGATGTATTGATATAACTGGCTGTCACCTCCACCCTTCAACTCCATTACTTTCAGAAAATAATTAAGCGAATTAGTGTAATCGCCTTTAACGCCATATATGATAGCGAGGTCATAAACTACATCCACATTTAATGGATTTATCTGGTAGCCCGCTTGAAAATAGGCCAAAGCCCTATCCGTATCGTTCAACTTCTGCGCATAAATTTTACCCGCCTTGTCTAACGCATCCGCATCACCCGGATTTGATTGGAGGTAGGCATTAAAATCATTTAATGCGGCAGGATAATTACTAATATCCATGTAGTATATAGCGCGATTTTTCAATGCGATAGATACCCGGCTGTCGTTGGGGTATTTATTAAGGACATCCGTCCATATCGTTTCATCGTTCTTCCAGACTTTACAACGCTCATACGTCATGCCAAATAAAAATACGGAATAGATGCAGAGTCCCACGATCACAATAACTTTGTATTTAGGATTATTATAACCAATAGTGAAAAACTCACCTATAACAAACAACAACCCTATTGAAGGAATATATGCGTACCTGTCGGCCATGATGGCTGAGCCTACAGGGAAAAACTGCAGCACCAACGCAATGGTGATCGTATAAAAAAAAACTCCGAAAACAATAATTGCGGAGTACTTACGCTTCTTAATAATATTGTACACAATAAAAGCCGCTATCAAAAGTGTAATGACAAATGTAATGTACAGGATCAATGGAACCTGATTCATAACCGATGATCCATTCCGAAAAGGATATGGATATGGGTAGAAAGCGGAAAGTCCTGATGGCACAATAATTTTGGGAATATATTCCACAAAGCCATAGCACGCATGTAGCAGGCGCCGAAAAACAGGCAGATCAGGGCCTTTCACCAAAGCCCCGTATTCCGACTGGATATACATTGCCAAAAGGCCAAAAGCAATGGAGAGAATCACAAAGGGAACTTTTTCAAAAAGATTTTTTTTACTCCACTCCCTTTTCATATAATGATCGATCAATAATAATACAAGAGGCAAACTTGCTGCCATCGCTTTCGATAATAATGAGCAGAGAAAAAATAAAATCGTCAGGAAATAAAATTTCCTGTTATTATCGCGAATAAAATACTGGTAACTTATAAGTGATAAAAGGAAAAAGAAAGTGTATAATACATCCTTTCGTTCGGATATCCAGGCCACAGATTCCACATGCACAGGAAGTAGCCCGAATAAAAGGGATGTTACAGCGGCTGTCACTATACGCCTGCCCGTAAGAACATAAATAAACACGAACACGAGCAATGTGTTCAACAGGTGCAGCAACAGGTTAGTATAATGGTATCCTGCCGGCCCCAAACCCGAAAAATGATAATTAACTGCAAGTGACAAAGTGCAAAAAGGATGGTAATTGGGATAATGATACCCATCTTCCATAAATACCCGCTTGATATTTTCAAAGGAAAGACTTCTTATTTGTGTGTTATTGGTGACATAAGACTGGTCATCCCAGGTTTTATTCAGATCGTTATGGAGTGATGGAAGGAAACTTAAAAACGTAACAACAAGTATCAGTGCGACAATACTATTCTTCTTCCGATCAATATTGTCGTTATTAAATGCAGGCAAACCCTGCGAAACCTGCTTTTCAGATCTTATAGTTGAAGAAGCCTGTTTTTTGTTTTTGATCTTCACAGAATAAAAATATTGAATTAGATCAGGAATGCCGGTAAGCAATTGCGGGGATGCCTATTTCAGGTAAAGTCTTCCGAGTCTCCTCTGATCTGAAACAAGCAGACGGTATTTAATGCCTTGTGCTGGATTGAGCTTATACTCCTTTACAGGTTTCGCGATTTTATCTGCCAAAACTACGGCGCTAAGTGAAGCTATCCTGGTGTCAGCCTCATCCAGCCTGAAAAAGTAACCATTATAAAGAATCAACTCCTTAAATAAAAAAACACCTGTATCGTTTGTTGTCGTTGACTGAAGAACAGTTCCCACATCATCAAGCAGATCAACCTTTATATTATTTAACGGAACATTTTTTTCGTCACCGATCAGAAATTTTCCAGTCAGATCCATCTTAATATCACTCTCTTCAACCTGCAGCTTATTCAACACTTCTCCATCGCCGGCCAAAAACTCGAACCTGAATTTACCAAAACCATCAGCATCACCTGAGGCAACCTCATTGCCATTCCTATCCCTGAAAGTTATTTTAATATTGGCAAGTTCGGTTGAAGTATCTTCCAGGCGAATGACAAAATTTTTGTCGGGCGGAAGTTTAGAGAAAACAAATCTACCATTCACATCTGTCTCAACAATTTCATACACCACATTTGTACCGGCATTGGCCAGCACCACCCGAACTTTGGATACAGGTTGGGTTTTACCGGCTAACAATGCTTCCAACGTACCGGCAATCAGTAAACTGTTGTCTTCAATTTCAAGCTGCATCAGATTAGCTTTATCACTTGCCAATAACTGAAACTTAAAACCGCCTTTCTCGCCCGAAGTAGTGACAAAAACTTCTTTACCCTTTCTATTGTACATGGTGATCTTTGTTCCTGACAGTTTTAAGGAATCATTCTCGTCCATCCTGATCGTATAATTGCGGTCAGAAGTTAATTTTGAAAAAGCAAATTTGCCGAATTTATCAGTAGTGGCGGTTTCTATAACAGCTCCTTTATCGTTGAGCAAATGTATTTTCATGTTCCTTACAACTGTATTCGGGGGATCACCAGCCAATAGCTTTCCGCCCACCATCACAAACCTCGCAGTGGCCTCAAACTTCGCCTGGGCAATACTTTCAGCCTGCTGCTTCTTAACCTGCTTTTGTGCTTCTTTATACTCCTTGAACAAGCCTCTTTCGAATTCGCTCAGATACTTGGCATCATCAATAAATTTTTTGTTCCCGTCAAATTTGAATTTAGTGAATGGAAATTTGAATTTAAGTGTGTCTATTTCGGCAGTGCCGGTCGTAAACATAGGAACATCAAGCTCGATGGTCGGATTCAGATCCTGCTTCTGCGGGGGAACTTTAGCGTCAACGGCGAATGACATGTCAATATATCCTTCATTTTTATCGAACACAACTTTGTACATGTAACCATATTCAAGCTTGATCTCGTAACGTCCTTTTTTATTCGACATTAACTCTTCGATATTCTCTGTCCCCCTGAATACCGTTAAATTCATATTGGGAAGAGGTGATTTCTTTCCTTTGCTGTCGGTATGAATGGTATAGCCTACAACTTTTATTTTACCCTTATCCTGTGCATTGGCAAAAAATATTACACACAATGCGAAACAAAATGTGATTATTTTACGGTGCATATAAATTACATTATTTGATATACATTACTTTAAACTCAAGTCTGCGATTTTGAGCATGTTCTTCTTCACTGCATAATGCCCCGTTAGCGCATTTATTCACCAGTTTTGTTTCGCCGTAACCAACTCCGGCCAGGCGATCTTTAGATATCCCTCCTCCGATCATATAGTCCACGGCACTCTTTGCTCTTTTCTTTGACAGATCCAGGTTATATTCATCCGAGCCCTGGGAATCTGTATGTGAACTTACTTCTATACTGACGTTAGAATTACCTTTCATTACCTGTATCACCTTATCCAGGATAACCTTGCCTTCGGTTGTAATTTTAGAATCATTCAATTCGAAATAAACCTTCTCCGGTATTACTACAGTTTCCTGCTTTTCATTTTTATTGCTCCTGGAGGCAACTTTTAACCAGGGGTCGTCAAATGATACTGAAGTTATTTTTTGAAGATCGGAAGACAACAGGGGCATCTTTATTGTGCTGATCCCGCCACCTGCCGTATACTCTTTTACAACAACGCCATTGGCATCCGCAAGAATAACTTTTTCAGCTTGCTGCGAAGAGGCATTAAGAGAATAATTCTTCCCATAACTCACTTTGGAAAATTTAAAGTTACCTGCATTATCGGTCTGGGTTGATTGAACCAGTTGATTTTTCTCATTTACCAGATCAAGCCTGGTGTTAGCCAGGGCTTGCTGGTTTGTATTCTTAAACAGCTTTCCTTTCAGATCAAGACGAAGTTCGCTTTCCTCCACCTCCATCAGCTTTGGTTTCAACTCGTCCTGCTTCAAAAACTCAAACTTAAACTTGCCCTGATTGTTACATACTGTTGAGTTTACTTCCTTTCCGTTACGGTCGGTAATGATAACCCTTATACCTGCCAGCTTCGGATCACCATCAGCCAACTCGATCAAAAAGCTTTGATTAGGAGGAAGTTTTGTGAATACGAATGTCCCGAATTCATTGGTCAATACCGCTTCAATCATTTCCCCCTTCTCATTTACAAGCTGAACTTTTGTGTTAGCAAGAGGCTGTGTTAAATTGTTAATGAGTGCAAGCAAATTACCACTTATCATCAGGCTCTCCTCATCAGAAGCTAACAGCTCAAGCGTTTTTTTATCCGAATTAAGTAAGCGGAATGTGAACTTTCCGCCTGCGTCAGCCATCATTACAGTTACCTCCTTATCATTCTTATTTAATATCGTGATCTTTTGTCCGTTCAGTTGTTTCATATCAGCCTCATCAACTTTGATCGTATAATTCTGGTCAAGCAACACATTTGAAAACAAAAACCGGCCAAAATTGCTTGTAACACATGCTTGTACAGGCTCTCCACGATCACCTGTCAGTATGACTTTTACATTTTTAACAGGTGTTGAAGGAGGAGTGCCCGAAAGTATCTTCCCCGAAATATAATTTATCTTTTGCAGACCGGCCTGATCTGCATTTCCCGCTCCCGAATTCTTATTCTGCTCACGCACTAATGCTTTATAATCGAGGTATTCCCGGGTTCTTCCATTCAAAAAATCCTCGAAATACTTCTTATCACGCACCAGTGTTTTTTTACCATCGAACATATATTTATCGAAAGCAAAACGGTATTTTGCAGTATCAACATTCACACTCCTTTTATCCACACAAGGTATGTTAATAGCCTCGACGCCCATACGTAGATCATACTTATCTTTTGGTATCCGGGCATCAATGGTTAAAAACATAGGAACTGTAGAAGGGTGTGAAACCGCCACTTTGTAAACATGGCCGTACTCCAGCCTGGTCCTGAAACGTCCGTCCTTTTTATCAGTTTTCAATTCTATGAGTTTATCTGCATCGCTGAATATTGTTACAGAAGCTTGAGTCAGAATGGATTGTTCAGCCCTGGTTTCATTTTTCTTAACAAGCTCTTTGATGGTACTTCCCAAAAAATCAAATCCAGGATCATCTTCACCGGGGATAGCCGGCTTACCTGTTTTTTTAGAGTCAGCTGCCGAATTTCCGCCCTTAAGCTTGTTTAACAAAGCAACCCTTTCCTTGCCTGTAAGCGCTGCCACTTCCTTTTTAACAATTGCATCGTAATCACTATCCACATCCATATCTCTTATCTGGGTATTATAATATATTTTCGCAAAAGGTTTATCTATCAATTCCGCTCCCAGCTTATCAGATGAAAGAGTAAGCAGATGAACAATTTCTTCAAAATAAAAAGAAACCTTCGTGTTGTTTTCCTTGCCGGGAACATTTCCATCGACCCACAGCTTCTTTGTTACATGATCTTTATGACCGATCGTAATAATATATTCGCGGAACAGATCGAGTGTATAGGTAACGGACCCGTTTGGAGGAGTTGTATTAGCTGCGACAAGATCATTTGTAATTTTGTCATTAACAGAAACAGATGCATTTGCGATCGGATCAAGCGCCACATCTTTTACTTTAATCACCAATTCAATAGTCTTTGTTGTTCTAGCCTGGCCATGAACATTGTTGACACAAAAAATCAGTAACAATAAAAGAATAAGCCTTTTAATTAAAAATAACATAGACCAATGTTTAAAGATGCAAATTAAGGCATTTTATACAATTGATAAAATATATTATCCATCTCCTGTTAACAAAATGAAAAAACCATACTGGTTTATTGTATTGGATTGTTTATAATATGTGTTATTACTATATTTAAGGCTCTGATTTTTACGATCATGGCAGGCACCGAAACAGGGGTTATGGAGAATAACACGAAATTACTAATTGAAAAGGAGGCTTTACTGAAGGCTTTTGAGTTGATGTGCACGGCAAAAGCCATGACCGAGTTATTCGAGCAAAATAAAGAAGTTACAGCCAAATATGTTCATGCCACCTCACGTGGTCACGAAGCCATACAACTGGCACTTGGCTTGCAGCTGAAACCGCAGGATTATCTCTCCGCCTATTACCGTGATGACAGCATCTTGCTTGGCATTGGAATGACCCCATACGAATTAATGCTTCAACTTTTAGCGAAACGTGATGACCCTTTCTCGGGTGGACGAACTTATTACTGCCACCCCAGCCTTCGAAGGGATAATATGCCTAAAATTCCTCACCAAAGTTCTGCTACCGGCATGCAGGCTATTCCCACAACCGGTGTGGCTATGGGGATCTGGTACCGTGAAAAAACCGGAATACCCGAGTATAAAGGAGCAGATAAAGCCTTTGCAGTTTGTTCATTAGGCGATGCATCAATTACGGAAGGCGAAGTGGCGGAAGCTTTTCAAATGGCTGTTTTAAAAAAATTACCGATCCTTTACCTTATACAGGATAATGAATGGGATATATCGGCCCATTCAGAAGATTTCCGGTCAATGGATGCAAGTGATTATGCAAAAGGTTTTAAGGGACTTGAAACGCGCACCATTGACGGCACTGATTTTATTAAATGTTACGAAACCGTCCGGGAAGTTATTGGTTTGATCCGTAAAGAACGTCGACCATTCCTGATACATGCTAAAGTACCTTTGCTGAACCACCATACATCGGGTGTTCGTAAAGAATGGTACCGCGACGACCTGGCTGAACAGGCAAAACGGGATCCGTTTCCAAGATTACGTAACCAATTATTGTCTGCGGGAATTGATAACTCCCAATTGGAGTCCATTGAAGCGAAAGCGAAACAAGCGGTTGAAGCGGACTACCAACGTGCATTGAAAGCCGAAGACCCTAAACCGGAAGATCTGTTTAAGCATGATTTCGCGCCAACCCCTGTCACAGAGGAAAAAGGACAGCGTTCCCCGAAAGGAAAACAACCGGTGGTGATGGTCGACTCCGCATTATTTGCCATACGGGAGTTGATGAGCAAACATAAAGAATGTTTGCTTTACGGGCAGGATGTAGGATGGCGGCTTGGCGGAGTGTTTCGTGAGGCAGCAACCCTTGCACAGCAATTTGGTAACGAGCGTGTGTTTAATACCCCCATCCAGGAAGCATTTATAGTTGGCAGCACAGTAGGTATGAGTGCGGCAGGTTTAAAACCCATTGTTGAAGTTCAGTTCGCGGATTATATATGGCCCGGGTTGAACCAATTATTCACCGAAGTGGCACGTTCCAACTATTTATCAAATGGAAAATGGCCGGTGAGCATGATACTGCGTGTGCCAATTGGTGCCTATGGAAGCGGTGGCCCTTATCACTCATCCAGTGTGGAAAGTGTAGTATGCAATATAAAAGGTTTAAAGATCGCTTATCCCTCAACAGGCGCAGACCTCAAGGGACTGATGAAATCTGCTTACTATGACCCCAACCCCGTTGTAATATTTGAACACAAGGGTTTATACTGGAGTAAACTAAAAGGGACAGAAGATTCCAAAACGATTGAGCCGGATGAGGATTATATAATTCCTTTTGGTAAAGCCCGGATTGTTCAGGAAGTAACCCAAGATTCCCAATCAACAACAACAATAATCACCTATGGCATGGGCGTATATTGGGCAAAAAATGCTTCCAAACAATTTCCTGACCGTGTGGAAATAATTGACCTTAGAACACTAAACCCGATTGACGAAGAAGCCATTTTCAATTCAGTAAAAAAACATAACCGCTGCATTGTACTCACTGAGGAACAACTGCAAAACAGTTTCGCACAAGCCCTTGCCGGAAGAATAGGACAGGAGTGTTTCGAATTCCTTGACGCCCCTGTACAATGTGTTGGCGCTGAAAACATGCCTGCCATACCACTTAACTCGACCCTGGAAGCCACCATGCTGCCGAATCCGGATAAGGTGGCCAAAGTGATTGAAAAGGTTTTGAAGTATTGAGTGTTCTCATATAATGTCTCAACGAATAGTAATCCAAACGAAAATTTTGCATACAAATTAGTTGAATAAAAATTACCAAAATGTGTAACTTTTTAGTACCTTTGTAAGGGTATGAATATCATTAAAACTAAAACACTATACCATTGGCTTCACATACCCAAATACAAAAACGCCAAAAATGCAATGGAAAGCTGGATAAATGATTTTTCATCTTGCGATTACTCTTCTCCCAATGAAATAAGAGTCAAATACGCATCTGCTGATTTTGTAGGTAACAACACTGTTATCTTTAACATAAATGGAAATCATTTCAGATTAATTGTTCGCATCAGGTATCAGTTTAAAAGGGTTTATATAATTTGGTTTGGCACACATAATGAATATGATAAATTGGAAAACATAGAAAACATACCTTTTAAAGAATAAATACTATTACAAAATGAAAATAGGTGTTATAAAAAATGATGTTGATTACAATAAGGCCTGCAAAAGGCTTTACGATCTTGATTTTAAAACAGGAAAGCGCACTAAAGAAGAAGTTAAAGAAATGGAGCTATTAGAGGCTTTTATTGAGCATTACCAATTTCATCATGCCAAATTTGATTTACCCGACCCGATTGAAGCAATTAAATTCGCGATAGAACAAAGAGATCTAAAGCAAAAGGAAATTGCTGGCTTTTTTGGTGGTGAAACAAGAGCCTCTGAGGTTCTTCATCGTAAAAGGCCTTTGAGTCTTGAAACAATTATTTTATTACACACTTACCTTGGTATTTCTTTGACTTCGTTAATAAATAAAAAACTTAATGCAGGTTTTAAATTCAGTAAAAAAGTACGTGACGCCAAAGCGTTTAGTGACCCCCGCCTTTTGCAAAAGTTTAAAAGGGAGAGCGTTTACGCGTGAGTTATTTGATTCCCTCGATCCCGTTAAACGCAACAATATTGGAGGCGACCATGTATTCCTAATGCGGATAAGGTAGTGAAGGTGATCGGTAAGGTTTTAAAGTATTAATTAGAATCTGGTTTAACCCCAAAAATGATTTCCGTAAATCTTAAAAACACATTTGTACTTCTATCAATAATTTTCATATTGAGTTCTTGCGGGAATACTCAGGAAGAGCAAAACAGGCAGCACGGTAAAATAGAAAAAGGCGTGTTAGACTCTGGAGGCTTGAATATAGAATATACTGTCATTGATGATAAATTTGAGGATTTGTATTGCGCTGAAAAGGTTACTTTACCACAATTTCCAGGGGGATTTGATTCATTAGGTAAATATATCAAAGCCAATATTAAATATCCCGAGACTGCATTAAAAGACAGCATTCAAGGGAAAGTGAAAATTGAGTTTATTGTAAATAAAGATGGAGCTGTTGAAAATGCAAAAGTTGTAGAACATGTCAGCGAAGATATTGACGCGGTTAGTTTGAATGCAATTGCCAAAATGCCATACTGGGAACCCGCATTTATGGGACATAAAAAAGTTTCATTAAAATTTATAATTCCTATCGTTTATCGTTTAAGGTAACACGGGTCGATAAGAACCTATGGAAAACGCTATCACCATAGCCGAACTCACCGGCAAAGAGCAAATGCTTTCGCAGTTACACCTGGTACAACAGTTAACGGCGGGCATTACCAGGTCGAAATACAGCGAGATGCTTGACACTATGCTTGTAAACGGATACCGGCAAGTTGGAGCTTTTGAGAATGGACAATGCATAGGTATTTCAGGTTTTTGGATAAGCGTCAAGATATACTCTGATAAATATGTCGAAATGGACAATGTGATCATTGACGAAAAACACCGTTCAAAAAAAGTTGGGAAATTATTATGCGACTGGATCATTAATGAAGCCAAACAAAAAGGCTGCAAAACTGCTATGCTGGATGCTTATGTGGAAAATAAGGACGCTCACCGTTTTTATTTTCGGGAAGGATATGTTATCCGGGGATTTCATTTTTTAAAAAGTATTTGATTTCGTAATTTAGATACATGCTATTCTCGTCGTTAAATATTGAAAAAGAATTGCTCAATGTGCGCCCCTCAATTATCGGCGACAATATAGTCATTGATGAAGTAAGGCAACTATTCGAAAACGAGATTCAACTTGAACAATCCATTAAAGAAAATCTTCGGCTCAAAAAATTACCTATTGATAATAAGGATGGGAATTTAAATAATGTAGATCGCGCCAAGGTATTTTCAATCTCAGAGATTGAAAAAGTATGTATGAAATACCGTCTCCGTTTCTTAAAAACCGGTTACTACAAAAATGAATTCCCTTATGAAGCAGTTATAAAAATCAAAGAGGTGCAGCGGAAAAGCGGAAAACAATTGAATGATCTTTATTTGATAGCACCTGCGGAAGCCTTTGAGCTGCAGGATCGTAACAAAGACCCTTTGCTGTTTGCGCATATTGGAAACAACAACTATTATTTAATTTACAAATGGGGTACCGACCTATCATGGCAGCGTAAGTTCTGGTCATTCCCATTCCGTAATATTGAATCATTGGCAATTATAGTTGTCGCGTTAGCCTTTCTCGCGGCCTTGATATTTCCCGCTTCATTCATGCTCAAACGCGAAGTGCCTGTTGATGATATGATCGTATATCGTTCCTTTGTGTTTATCTGGTGCATTATTGCCCAGGGTGCGGCATTAACTTATGCCTTTTTAGCCTTCCATAAAAATTTCAGCTCTGCTGTTTGGCGCAGCCATTATTTTAATTGACATTATATAACAAAACCGCCCCGACACAAATGTCGGAGCGGCTCTGATTTTACAGTTTTCTACTAAATAATATCTCCCAATCTATCGTGCAAGCCTTACAATTCCCTTACTCTCCACTATTTTAGCATCAGTTCCGTAGGCCTTGTATACATATATATAATTTCCATCAATAGCGGGCTGTCCTGTATTTGTAGTTCCATCCCAAACCGCCACGGGTCCCGCATATTCCCATACCTTCGCCCCTAACTGATCATATACATACACTTCAATTTTTTCAACTTCTTTTGTAGCTATTACAAAATTATCATTCTTGCCATCCCCGTTTGGTGTAAAAACATTTGGCACCATAACAGAATGTGCGGGGTTTACCATAATATTACTGCACGATGAATCTTTACATCCTGCTGCATTTTGAACTATTAAACAGGCATTGTATGTCCCCTCCCTGGCATACGTATGACTGGTATTCCTGTTCGAATCAGTTTCACCATCTCCGAATTTCCATGTCCACATTGTGGCGCCGAAACTGGTATTGGAAAAATTAACCTTTAGCGGAGCATTTTCACCAGGAAGCGATGCGGTAAACACAGATCTGACACCTGCAGCACTTCCTATATTCACGGATGTAACCCCTTTGCATCCGAGGTTATCAACTACAGTTACATTATATGATCCGCTTGCCAGGTTATTGATAGAAGCATCAGTCCCGCCATTATTCCATGAATAGACATAGGGACCCGGCCCGCCTGTATTTACCGTAACCACAGCCAAACCATTATTCAAACCACAATGTGCCTGTTCAGAAGAAACCGATAATGAAATGGGAGTTGGCTCAGTAACTGTATAGGTGAATGTTCCGACAGAACCATGAGAATCAGTAATGGATAAAGTATATGTACCTGCATTTAAGCCACTGATGTCTTCTGTGGTTTTATTTACCGGAAGCCAGAGAAATGAATACGACTCTTTGTTCCCGATCGGAGTAATATCAATTTGTCCTGACTTATTGCCGCTGCATGTGAGATTTTTAACAGCGGTAGAAACAAAATATTTGGACGGCCCATTATTACCGGAGGATAAAGCCCTGGGGTCGACCTTTGTTCCAGCACCATTGTAAAAATTATTACTCACACCGCCACCGGACATACGATCCAGGTTATAATATACGATGACAGTATGTCGTTTGATATCCGTAACAGTTGATTCGGGTTTTGCCCCTGAAAACTGTGTGCTATTTATTGTTTCATTCGTTATGCCGGCACCATCAGCTGAGTTATTATTATCACCAATTACAGTCGACTGTGTACCTTCGGATAAATTTGATTCCGGATCAGTAGCACTAGTTATTGCTTCCTGGTTATTTTTCTGATCATCCTTATTGGAAACAAATGTATAAACCGCAACAGCAGTAACTATCGCTGCTCCTACAAGAAGTAATTTCCCTACACTGTTCTGAAGAAGCCCGTTCAGAAAAGATTTTTTAATCAACTGTTTGCTCAAAGCGTTCCACATTTCCGGAGAAGGCTCATGAACATCCATTTGATCGCGGTGTTCCTGCACGAATTTTTTTAGCTTATCGGTCATGTTAACTATTACTTTTTCAACAATTGTATTAATCTTTGCTTGGCTCTTAAATATTGTGTCTTGGATGTGCTTTCACTTATCCCCAACACATCCGCTATTTCCTTATGACTATAATCTTCAAATAAATATAATGTCAGTACAGTCCTGAAACCATCCGGCAAAAGCTGCACTGCTTTGTTGACCGATTCAATGTCATATTCAATTTCCTTTTCATTCTCTGTTATTTCTTCTTCCGCAAGATCCTTTTCCCGGATATCATCAAAAGAAATAAACTTCTCTTTCTTTTTCTTGACCGAATCAATCGACTTATTTATCACAATTCTTTTCAGCCAGCTTCCAAATAACGCCTTTTCTTTTAAACGGTCTATATTCTGAAAAGCGCTTAAAAATGATTCCTGCAAAACATCTTCCGACTCTTCCCGATCATTGGTTATGCGTATACTAACATTATACATCGCTTTTACATATAGCCTGTACAATTCCTCGTACGCACTCCTGCTTCCATTCTTACAGTCATCAATTAATTGAACGTTCAGGTCCATATTTATTACTGCTGCGTCCAATAGCATAGCTTTACCTGCTACACTAAAGACTTGATTGATCAAAAAAGTTGCATATTTCGCATAATTGAATACACAACAGGTTGAAAATGAATTAGATAAATATAGTTAATTTCATGCAATAAATAGCGCAATTTTTAATTCTTTGTACCTGTTTTACACCAATAAATTTTTGATCTTATCGTTTGTATTTCAGCGTATCCAGGCCCGTTTCTCATAAGAATTGTTACCTGTTTTAATTTGTAGATTTGCGAAAGAACGAACTAAAATTTTACTTAACACACCTTTACGGATGTCGCCCAAGTAATAAGCGTAGTAGTGGTAAAAAAGAAAAAATATAAAGTTAAAAAATGTGAGCTGTCAATAGCCTTTATTCTATTGTTTGGACTTGCTTTATTAAATTCATCTTTCGCCCAGAATCTAAATAATAAACGAAAAAAAATAATTCCCCTGCTGTCCGACACAATACAATTGGACACCTTAAGCCTCATCCCCGGAACGGTCATCATTACTAATAAACAACAATTGGCAATTGACACTTCATTTTACCAGACCGACTTTCCCAAAAGCAAAATCTATTTCAACCGTAAAAAATTAAAAGAGCAAGCTTTCAATATTGATACACTCTATTTTTCGTATCGTGTTTTCCCTTTTTATTTTAGCCAAATAATTCAGCATAAGGACATTAAACGCATTCAACCTGATCGGTCCGGCGCCGTAAATCCGTTCCAATATGTGATCGACAAACCTGTTGGTGATCTTTTTAAAACCGAGGGGCTTACCAAGAATGGCAGCATATCGCGCGGAATAAATTTTGGCAATAACCAGGATATTGTTGTGAACTCAAATCTGAATCTACAAGTGGCAGGAAAGTTGACCGACAACGTTGAGGTATTGCTCGCTGCGACTGATAACAACATACCCATTCAACCTGAAGGAAATACACAACAGTTACAGGAATTCGACAAAGTGTTCATCCAACTAAATGATAAAAAGACAAAACTAATTGCCGGCGACTACCAGATAGCCAGCCAGGCCGGCTATTTCATGCGCTATTTCAAAAAAGCCCAAGGTGCGAATTTCACAACACGATTTGAAACTAGACCCGCACAAAAAGATACTTCCAAAACAGGAATAATGACCATTACCGGAAGCGCAGCCGTTTCGCGGGGAAAGTTCGCGCGCAATGTTATACCTGGAATTGAAAAGAACCAGGGCCCCTATTTTCTGAGAGGAGCTGAAGGAGAGCAATTCATCATTGTTCTGTCGGGTTCGGAGAAAGTATATATCGATGGGCAACTTCTGCAACGCGGCCAGCAGAATGATTACATAATTGATTACAACACCTCGCAAATTATATTCACCGCCAAACGGCTCATCACAAAAGATAAACGCATTGTGGTAGAATTTCAGTACTCTGACAGGAATTTCGCGCGCTCATTGTTTCATGTTGGCAATGAATACAAACAAGGAAACCTCAGGATACACTTCAATGTGTATTCAGAACAGGACAGCAAAAACAAGCCCGTTCAACAGCAACTTACAGAAGATCAGAAAAAAATTCTGGCAAATGCCGGCGATAACCCCAACCTGGCCTATTCTCCGGGCATAGACAGCATTGCATTCTCTACAACAGAAGTAATGTATGAAAAAAAGGACACTGTAATAAGTTCAATTCTCTACAAAGACATTTACCTCTACTCCACCGATCCTGCAAAAGCCCATTACAGACTTAAATTCTCACGTGTGGGAAAGGGTAACTATCGTCAAATAAGCTCAGGAGCAAACGGAAAAGTGTATCAATGGGTACCACCCATTGCAGGAGAGCCTCAGGGGGATCACGAACCGGTAATTCAACTGATCGCACCCAAGCAGCGGCAAATGGTTACCCTGGGTGGTGAATACAAAACAGGCAACAATACTTCTTTTACTCTTGAAACCGCTGTCTCAAATAATGATATTAATACATTTTCGAAATCAGATAAATCGAATGACATTGGTTACGGTATTAAAATGGGGCTTGATAATATTAAATTATTCCGAAACAAAAATGATTCATCAGAACAAGGCAGAAAAAATTTACAAATAGTGTCAAACATAAATTATGAATATGTTCAGCAATATTTTAACCCCATTGAACGATTCAGGGCGGTAGAGTTTGAACGCGACTGGAACCGTACAGGCACCACCCAGAATTCTGACCAGCATATTATTGGAGCCGGCCTTTCACTTGTTAAACCGGAACTGCTTCACATTGGGTATCGTTTCAACTCATTCCTTGAAGGCTCTGTGTATGATGCCTTTAAGCAGGGAGTAACGACAACCATTACCAATAAAGGTTTTAACATGAATTTCGATGGAAGCCTGATGAGTTCAAACAGTCTTACCAATTCAACTTTTCTGCGACATAATGGAAAGGTTTCGCAAAGACTTGGCTTCATTACACTGGGCTTAAAAGAACTGCACGAACGCAACCATGTACGCCAAAAAACAACTGATACCCTGCAATACAACAGCTTTGAATTCTTTGAATGGACAGCCTTCGCCGTTAATTCAGACACCTCGAAAATTAAATACAACCTTAGCTATAAACAACGCAGCGACTATGGCGCCCGTAGCAATCTTTTAAGAAAAAGTACATTTGCTCAGGAAACCGCTGTCAGTGTGGGCTTTTTTAACAATCCCAACAACCAGGTGAACATAACAACATCTTACCGCGTACTTGAGATAATGGATACATTAATATCAAAAATAAAACCCGATCAAACATTGTTGGGACGCATTGAGCACAACTTCAGCGCGCTGCGCGGATTCATCAACACGAATACATTTTACGAGATCGGATCAGGACAGGAAGTGAAAAAAGAATTTTCTTATCTTGAAGTAGCTGCCGGACAAGGTGTTTACGCATGGACTGATTATAATGGGAATGGTATAAAGGAATTGAATGAATTTGAGGTGGCCGTGTTCCGTGACCAGGCGCATTATATAAAAATATATACACCCACCGATCAAACAATTACCGCATATACCAACCAATTCAGTGAAGCGCTTAACATCAGACCGGCAGCTATCTGGTCGGGAAAGAAGGGGGTGAAAGGATTCTTTTCATTATTTGCTAACCAAACCGCTTATCGTGTTGACAAAAAAACAACCGACGAGGATCTTGAAAATGCGTATAATCCATTCCGGCGATCCAACGCCGACAGCTCTTTAAAGTCGCTGAACTCTTCGCTGCGCAACTCAATCTTTTTTAATCAGCTGGGTTCTGTATTTGGTATGGAATTCAGTTACCAGGAAGTCCGGGGCAGATCACTTCTGACCAATGGGCTTGAAACACGTATTGCAGTTTCGCGGGAGGTAAAATTACGCTGGAACATTACCCGTACATTCAGCTTTAATGCGGGGCTTAGAAACGGAAGCAAATACAATAACTCACAATACTTCAGTACACGAAATTACAATATCAACTATTATGAAGCCGAACCTAAAATAAGCTACCAGCCCAACACTTCGTTCAGGATCAGTCTCGTCTTTAAATATGTGGATAAACAAAATACGCCTGACCTTGGCGCACAAAAACTATCGCAACAGAACTACGGAACAGAAATGCGCTATAACGTTTTGCAAAAAGGAAGTTTCAACGCAAAAGCCAATTACATTCAGATCGCGTTCAGCGAGTCACCCAACTCACCTATTGCATATGAGATGATGGAAGGTTTAAAACAAGGACAAAATATTACATGGGGATTATCCTACCAACAGAACCTCGCGAACAATTTAACGATCAGCATTAATTACGATGGACGCCAATCTGAAAATACCAAAGTCATACATACAGGTGGGGCACAGGTAAGGGCATATTTTTAATACTTGGTTCCGGGTTCAAAGTTCAAGGTTCAATTTTCGACCTTGCAGGAACTTTGAACCTTGAACTATTCTAACAAAAGCGTGGTCTGTCCGATCAAAGCTTGTTCACAATATACCTCCACAATATATTTTCCGGGAATATAGCCGGCTTTATTCTCGGCATACAGCACTAGTGGAACTTCTTTATTATCGTAATTGATGGTTTGACGTGCACAGAAAAAGCCTCTTACCCCTCTGAAAGAAAAGCTATTTGCGTCATCCAACGCACGTGCCAATTCTTTACCATCAGGAGTTAAAATACGCAGAAACACATCGCGGGTACCCTTCTTTGCTATTGTATTCTCGCCAATAGTCAGCGATACTTTTATTTTATCGGTTTTATGCGCCCGTTTTGTTTCTGATTCCTTTTTTCCGCCTGAGCGAATATTTACCCCCATTGCTTTTGTTCCGTTTGCCCTTAGTATTGACGCAGTATTAACAACTCCCTGCAGGTCTTCCTTTTCTCTTGATAATTGAGCAGCCTTTTCCTTTTCACTTAAAAATTGTGTGCGTACATGAACATTCTCGGTCAGCAATGTTTTATTCATTGTACCCAAAGAATCTATCGTATGAACATACCCCTGCATGATCTTACGCAGTGTTTCTGTTTCCTTTTTAAGTTTCGAAATAAAGTAGGCATCATTTTTATGCTTGTCGGCTTCTACAATTAATTGGGCTATTTCAGCCCTTTTCTCTTCCAATTCTGTTTGAATTTTTTCATCGGTGGTTTTTAATTCCCCATAATCTGCCTGCAATTGAATAAGATCAGCCTTTACATTCTCGCGTTCAACAATAATTGTTTCTTTCTCAGTGATAACAATATTTGCACGGTTTCTTTCCTGCCAATACATCCACGCCAAAATGCCATTTCCTGCAAACGAAATCAATAAAAGCAAAATAAGAATTATTCTTTTACCCGATTTTTTTTCCTCCCTCTCCTCCTGCTTAATGTTTTGGACTTCAGGTTTTACTTCGGGCGTTGGTGCTTTTGTTTCCATGTTTATAATTACTTAATGCACAAATGTAAGAATTTTACTATGAGTAAAATGCCACCAAATGACGAAAGCCTGTCAGGCAGGCCCAAAATTCTCTAAAAGAGGGTTGAAAAACTTCTAGACTGCTTTAAATTCATTCGGATAAATCAGTTCGCCCGATGGAGACAGGCTTTGGTGACCAAAATCCAATTGCGATTAAAGCACAAACGCCAAAAGCTTATTCGATATAAACTCTAATGATTCACATAATTTGTTACTTTCGTTAAGCACAAGAAAAGTTATAGATAAATGAAGACCTCAGAGATAAAATTTACAGTCAACCTGGATGAACACAACCTGCCTTCAATAATAAACTGGGAAACGAGTGATGGGAGCGAAAAAAGTCAGAGCAAATCGGTAATGATCGCTCTTTGGGATGCCAGGGAACAAAATACTTTGCGTATTGATCTTTGGACAAAAGATATGTCGATCGATGAAATGAAACGTTTTTTCCATCAAAGTCTTTTATCGATGGCCGATACTTTTAAAAAAGCTACAGGAGAAGACAAAATAACAGATGATCTGAAAGATTACTGCAGCCACTTTGCCGATAAAATGGGAATCCTGGCGCCTGATCAACAATAGCCCTCATGGCGTTGTAAAGTTAACATTCACACTGCAACCGTTTTTATCCTTAATATTTACAGTGTAATTTCCGGGGCATAATTGGTTCTTGTATCTCTTGTCGTACCCATCCGGCCAAGAGTAGAAGTAAGGGCTTGTGCCGCCTGTTGCATTAATCATTATCCATTGTTTGCAACCGCAACCGGTACAGTTGGCAGTGCCTTTGGTGGTTGTAATGTAATTGCTTTTCGTTAAGCTATCTTTTTTACAAACTGTGATGAGTACTAATTTAACATCACCGTTTCCGCCATAATAAGTTGCCCAAAGACGTTTACCTACAGGGTCAAACTTAACAACGAAGGCATCTCCGGTACCGGCAACACCCGCCCCTCCGAAAAACATTTGGAATCCGGCCAAGACAGGAAAATTGGTTGACATAGTGTACCCCGTCATAATAGAAATACCCTGTGCATTTTTTTAAAATACATTTTTCAGGCAAAGTCTTTATTAACAGGCTATCGTAGATAAATTCCAGAGGCTCGATTATGCTTACAAATTAAAGCCGTAACTTTATACTATTATGTTTTATAGACGAAAAGTCATATTAGGTTTAATACAACTTTTGGGCGGTGAGCTGGAGAAAATTTCCCTTCAAAAACTCCTTTTCCTCTTTACCATAAAACAATTAAAAACCGAATACGATTTTGTCCCATATAAGTTTGGGTGTTTTTCTTTTTCAGCTTACGCTGATTTATTCACGATGGTAAAAAAGGGTATGTTAACTGAAACCGATAGTCATTTTAAAAGAGCCGATAAGACGGATTATCTGAAAGCACTTAAAGAAGATGACCAAAAAAGGTTAATGGAAATAAAAACCTTATATGGTAAAATGGATAGTACTGCACTGATGAAGCATACATATATCAACTACCCATATTATGCTATTAAAAGTGTAAAGGCTACAAGCATCTTGACAAAGGATGAACTGGAAAAAGTAAACAAGGCTAAACCTCAAAGTAATAAAACTGTTTTGTTTACTATAGGATACGAAGGTATTTCTCTGGAAGAATATTTAAACCGCCTTCTTAAAAACGATGTGAAAATACTGGTGGATGTTCGCAACAATCCACTAAGCATGAAGTATGGTTTTAGTAAAAATCAGCTCAAAAGATATTGTGAAAGTGTAGGCGTACAATATTTACATTTCCCTGAAGTAGGTATCCAATCTAATCAGCGTCAAGAGTTAAATTCGCAAAACGACTATGATAAGCTGTTTGCTGTGTATCGTAAAGATAACCTTACAAAAACAAAACCTACACAGACTGCCATTTTAAATCTATTGAAACAACATCAACGTATTGCTATAACTTGTTTCGAAGCTAATATATGCCAGTGTCATAGAAAGCATTTAGCGGAAGCCATCGAATCACTGCCAAGCTTTGAATATGAAGTAAAACATATTTAATGAAATCTGGTCGTAAAAAAATCTTAATAACTGTTGCTACGTATCCCCTGCCTTCTCGAAGCTACGATGAGCTTGTTTGTACTGCTGGTGTTTCAGAAGATGGGCAATGGATACGAATTTATCCCGTTCCATTAAAATTTTTAACTGGTCTTCGTAAAGATGGGAAGGTAGAATCTTTTAAGTATAACTGGATTGAACTTGACGTGATAAAAAGAAAGGATGACTTTCGTCCAGAAAGTCACTCTCCTGTCGATTATAATTTTTCAAATATTCAAATCGAAGGTAAAATCGACACTAAAAATAATTGGCAGGAACGTAAAAAATATTGCCTTACCAATATATATACGAACAAAGCTAAATTGCTGGCAGATTCTAAAGCCCCTTCAAATATTTCGCTTGCAACATTTAAACCATCGAAACTTGTCTCTTTTGAAATTGAAGAAGATGAGCGAGAATGGAAAAACGAATGGCAAGAACTGCGGAAACAAAAAGATTTATTTGATGCCGATAAATCACCCGAAATACTCATTCCAAAATTGCCTTATAAATTCTCTTACACTTTTCTGGATGATGCAGGAGTTTCCAGCACACTTATGATTGAAGATTGGGAAATTGGAAGTTTATATTGGAATTGCTTGAGAGCTGCGGAAGGCAATGAAAAAGAGGCTTTGGAAAAAGTACGTTACCGATATGAAACTGAATTTTTCAAAGAAAAAGATATTTTTTTGTTTTTGGGGACTACTAAAGAATGGCACACACGCAGAGCTCCCAATCCATTTGTAATCATTGGAGTTTTCTATCCTAAAAAAGAAATACAGACAAGTCTGCCTTTGCAAGAATATTAAATCTGATAATTCATTATGAATTAGGGAATGATGAATTGTTGCCTTATCTCGTTCGTTCTACTTATCGCTTTCTGCATAAAAGAAAACGATTGTATAAAACCGAAAGTGCTATGCTTAGGTTTATTCGGAATAAATTGCCCAAATCAAATTCACGAAAAGAGCTTATTGTATTTTTTAAAGAATTTCAAGTGGAATTGCAAGCGATCACTAAAAACACCTTTGAAGCAAAGATTTTAGAAATGTTTGATTTCATATCATGGCTGAAAAGTAAAATTGAGAGCAAGCCAGTTGCCGACTGAATCAGACGAAGAGCAACTTCCTCGGCCGTGCTCCTACGCTGAAGCTACGGCACAAGCGTAAGACAGAAGTAGTGAGGACCTGGCAATCCGTGATCAGTGATAGAAATCGGAATCAATAATCGGCTTCCGCTCCTCCTCAGGCAGACAGATTGATCGATTTTAAAACCGGAAAACCAAAAAGCTCATGGCGTTGTAAAGTTAACATTCACACTGCAACCGTTTTTATCCTTAATATTTACAGTGTAAGCACCCGGGCAAAGTTGATTTTTGTACCTGTTCACATAGCCATCCGGCCAGGAATAAGAATATGGATTAGTTCCACCGGCAGCATTGATCATTATCCATTCTTTACACCCGCAACCTGCACAATTGGAAGTTCCTTTGGCAAATTGTCCGGCCAGCGCAGGAGGTGCGGCTATATTTACAGTTGATGAGGCAGTACAGCCCTTGCTATCCGTTACCATAACCGAATACGTTCCGGCAGTTAAACCTGAAACCACTGACCCGGAACCCGACACGTTGCTCCAACTATATGTATAGCCAGGTGTACCACTACTCACATTTGCACTGGCGCTGCCATTTGTTCCCCCGTTACAACTTATATTTGTTACAGTAGTTGTCACGCTCACAGCAGGATTAACAGTTACCACAGCCATTGAAGTGGATGTATTTCCACCCGCATCTTTTATTGTAACTGTGTATGTGGCGGTTGAAACAGGACATGGATTAATATTCTGAGTCGTGGAACCATTACTCCACGAATAGGTGTATGGAGCCGAGCCTCCTGTTCCATTGGAGCTCACTGTAGCGCAATTACCTGAACATACTGAATTTCCTGTTGCAGTTACTGCAGGACCGGCACAATTTATCATTGTGATAGTTTCTGTGATGGAGTTATTACATGTTCCGTCACTAACTGTATGTGTAACGCTGTAGCTCCCTGCCGTTAAAAAAGTATACGTAAAGTTAGTAGTAGTACCGCTTACGTTTGGATTTAACGGTGAAATAAGCCAGCTATAGGTGCCCGTTGAACCCGTATTGGTAAAGGTTACTGAACTGCCTGTGCATGTCGATGAAGTGGTAAATGATGCTGAAACGGGACTAGTTCCGGTTATGTTAAACACCTGACTGCTTGTACATCCATTGGCATCTGTCAAAGTTACAGTATAGTCCCCCGCGGTAGGACACGAAATAGTTGAACTTGTCTGACCAGTGTTCCAGCTATAAGTATATGGTATAATTCCTCCGCTTGTACTTATTGAGGCACTTCCACTTGTGGTGCAGCTGATATTCTGACTGGTCGGAGTAATGATCAAAGGCTCCGGTTCATCAATATATACTTTTTCATTTAACGAACAACCGTTCGCATCAGTTATCCTTACAGTATAAATTCCGGCAGTCAATCCTGTTACTGACTTTGTAGTTTGACCTGTAGGCAGCCAGCTGTATGTTACGGTTCCAGTATTACCCGCAACCGATACAACAGCATTACCTGTTGTATTTCCAC
This sequence comes from Bacteroidota bacterium, assembly GCA_016183775.1. Taxonomy (NCBI): domain Bacteria; kingdom Pseudomonadati; phylum Bacteroidota; species Bacteroidota bacterium. Next base: position 8,868 of record JACPDY010000144.1, on the reverse strand, counting down.
TGCATAAAACATTGGTCTGCGATGTACTGACGGTTAATTTATTTATTGTAACATTCAAAACCGAAGTGCAGTTCGCTGCATCCGTCACAACTACGGAGTAAGTGCCCGTACAAAGTCCGGTAGCGGTTTGCGCAGTTTGACCATTGCTCCATAAGTAGCCGTAAGGAGAAGATCCCCCTGCCGGTGTTATGGTCGAACTCCCGTTGCAGGATCCTGCGCATATAACATTTCCGGATGTACTGCTCAAAGAAAGTCCTCCGGGAAAAGTATAAAAAACAGTATCCTTATTGCAAGCGGCATCTGTTACTTCAACCCAATAATTTCCGGAGCAGAGACCTGTAAGGGTGTTACTTGCTGTTAAAACATTCAGCGCCTGGCTTCCATTACTCCATTTATAATTATAAGGAGGTGTTCCGCAACTGGTAATATTCACTGTTGCGCTACCGTTACATGAACATACCGAAGGCGGAGAGAATGTACTACTTAACTTAAGAGTATCGGGAGAGAACTTGGCAATAAATGAATCATCTCCGGTTTGACCAAAATAGCTATTAAAATAAGCTCCACCGCCCGGATCAACCGGTGGTGGGTTAGGTCCGGAAGGACCATAAATTTCGCCACCTGTATAAAAGCAACGGGAATTTTTATCATACGCGCAGGTCATTGTTGCTCTTTGACTTGCAGGAGAATTACTTTCCCCATACAACGTTGCCCAGCTCCGCACTCCCGCCGGGGAAAAACGTAGAATCGCCTGGTTGCCATAATTATAGTAGAAAGATCCACAGCCCGGGTTGTACGTAGGGAATGTGGCGGGCGCTTTGGTCGCTCCAACTACATATATATTATTGCAATTGTCTGTAACAACATCCCCAACAAAAACAGCGGATATTATACCAACATCATCACCCGCACCACCATAGTAGGTTGACCAAAACAGGTTTGTGGCCGGAGTGAATTTGGAAACAAAAATATCACTCACTCCCGCATTGGTTGCCTGGTAATAAGCTCCGCCGCCCGGATTTTGAAGCGGAAAAGCGGCCGTTGAATTTGTTACCCCGGTTATAATTATATTATTCAAATTGTCGCAATCAATTCCGAAGGCCTGATCGGCGTTACCATTACCTCCAAAATAAGTTGACCATTGCAGAACTCCGTTATTATTGAATTTCACAACGAACACATCGCTTATTCCATTTACCGTATTATCGAAATAGCCTCCGGCTGATAGAACAGGAAATCCTGTACCGGCATAACCTGTGCAAAAAATATTTCCATTATTATCTATTGCCAGATCAGCTCCCGAACTTCCGCCACTACCGGCAAAATAGGTCGACCACAAAAGAACGCCCGAGTTAGTGAATTTTGCAATAAACATATTGTCATTTGCAGATCCTGTACCCTGAAAATAGGCTCCTCCACCCGGATTTAATACTGGCAAAGCGGTGGTAGAACCTGATCCCCCACAGGATCCAACCACAAAAAGGTTTCCCGCTGCATCAACTTCAACTTCATGACCACCCTGGGATGTATTCCAGGACCAACCGAAATGCGTGGCCCATAAACGTACTCCATTCGGGTCGAACTTTAAGATAATCGTATTAAACCCGGAATTATTAGCCAGATAAAAAGCTCCGCCACCCGGATTCTGTAGTGGAAATCCATTAGCAGCTGTAGTACCTCTGCCCGATAAAAAAATATTTCCGGCCGCATCAAAGCATATAGAATAACCATAATTATCTGCATTACCTGATGGAGACCCATATAAAGTAGACCATTTTAAAACACCCTTTGAATTAAACAACATTATAATGATCTGACCGCTGGTCTGAAAATATGCGCCTCCACCCGGATTTAACAGCGGATAACCAATTCCCTGGTAATAGCCTGTCACAGCAAAATCTCCATTTACCTGGTTCACTTCCATATCCAGTACTCCTCCAAACCCCCCTATCTGCCCACGGGTGTACCAATTTATCTGAGGATCGATAACAAGTGTTTGAGAGGTATAATAATTATCAATGGAAAAAGATATTTCATTTTGTTCAGAAAGATCAAATGAAGATTCCACACTTTGGCGAGTGGCGGCAATATAAGAAACAGGACGGTTATCCGTAACAAAACCAAGCGAGGTTGATATCTGAATATTACCATTAATATTTTTAAGGTCGGCACCGCTGTATGCAAGTCTGATAAGGCTGGGGTTGGCGCCCGGATGAACAATGAAGTCATATTTAAAACCCTTTTCGTCCGAATTGTAAAACACCCAATCAATACCAGGGTAAACATCTTTAACAGTTATTTTTTCGTATTCTTTAACGCCGTAAACTCCATCCTGGCAATGGCTATAGAAAAAATGATAGTTAGCGACCGATGGGAACTCTTTAATAATATTTTCACGTTTAACAGAGCCACCTTTTAACTCAACGTCAACACGACGAAATTCAGCTTTCCGGTTCTCTTCACCTGCTGAATCATATTTTTCAGCGTGCATTTCACCCTTAGGATCTTCCTCATACTTAACAAATGAATAAGTAAGACCCTTTTCGGTAATATACATATCCATTCCGGGAACTGAAGCTTTAAACAATACAAAAGAAACCGGTTTACCCGTCATATCATACATCTGCCCCTTATTCTCCAAAAATCTGACCGGTTGGCTTTTCAAGAACTGTTGAATATCCTCTCTTTCTTTATCCCGGGCTTTTCCTGTAGAGAATGAAAATACTGAACACGGAATTGACAGACCGATGATGCTGCATATAAAAACTGTACTGTTTAACTTTCTTCTCATATTGATATCCGTTAAAATAAACTATATGGATTAAATGTTTCTATTCAACAAATTTACTCCAAACAGGCCTTCTCATCAATTCAATTTTTGCTTATTATCGTTCTGCGGCTTTAAGAAGCATGGGATTTCGGAGCGATAAACTATTTACCTGCACAAAAGGTTGATTGAAAAACTGAACTTGATTTACCCACATCAACCCGCATTTATTAAAGCCACTGTTGGGCTGCCCTTTTATTGTTATATGGTTATTGTCTACTGTTTTATAAATTTTGTTGTCTGCTGTTGATTATTTTTCAGTTGAATAAAATAAAGTCCGCTTGATAATTCCGAAACATCAATTACTGTAGCAGGTTGATTTATGTGAACTGTTTTTACTAAAGCTCCCATTGAATTATAAATTAGCATCGTCTCTGTGTTTACTTGCTGCAATGTGAGTACTATTGTCAAACTTTCGGAACCCGGGTTTGGGTAAACAACAAAATTATTTTTAGTAAAATTATTTCCGGTAATACTATTTATGCCAGGAATACCAATTTTAAATAAACAAACTGCATTGGGCTGCAATGAAAACGAATATTGCCCTGCATTTACTGAAATTGTTGAGAAATTAATATTTTGATTAGGAAGTATTGCGGAAATAGCTGAGGGTTGTGTATAGCCAGCCGTTAATAGTGAGTCGTACTTAAATTGCATATTGTTTTGAGTTGAGTCAACCATGAATAATTGTCCAGAATAACTTCCTGAATATCCGCTAATATTCAAGTTAAATTGTCTTGGTGAAGTTGCAATAGAATCATAATGCTGATAAATGCCAATTGAATTATTAATTGCAATTTGCATCACATTGGAATTTGGGATAATAATCAATCCTTTGTAAATAGAGTCAAGGTGCAAAACACTATTACCGACAATATCAATGTAACCCGCACTGTCTAATTGATTTACGTTAAATTGTCCTTGATACAAAGTATAATTAAACGCTTCAACAAAAGGTGGAGGACAATAATTAGAGATAAGAACGAATAGTGTGTCGTTGATAACTGATGATACTCCGTCATAAGGCGAAATTGAAGTCATTTTACAAGTAGTTCCATCTATTTTATCTGAAAGCAAAATGCTATTGTAAGCAGGTTTATGAATTGCACCATAAGTCAACAAACCATAATCGTTATGAAACTCTGTGGTACTGGAATTAAAATCTTGCCAGGCAGCAATGGAATTATTTGCAATGACAGTTTTGGAGAGTTCTATTTGAACTTTGATCATATAGGGTGTCGCAAGCCTCGTATCCCTTATTGCCGATGGCGCATTCCATTCGGTGATAATCAATGGAATAGCAGGAAGAAAAAGTGAAGTTAATTTTTGCTGAATATAATTTGCAGCATTAGTAAATTCCTGATACGATATATTAAAATTATGCCATGAAATAAAATCGGGAATTTTATTCCAAATTACCACAGAATCCAATAATTGACCAATTAGCGAAGAGTCTGCCTTTGTATTAGAGATATACCCATAGGGTGGCTGCCAATTTAAATTGTTGGCCCAAAAATTTACTGTTGGGCCACCAACTTTTGCTGATGGATTTGCTGATTTTACTCCATCATAGGTTCTTTTGTAAAGCGTAAAATATTCATTCATTGTTCCAGTCCATGAACCTAAATCGGGTTCATTCCAGATTTCAAAATATGCGTTTGTAATTCCAAACTGATTAACAATCTTTGCTGTAATACTGTCTATCACAGTTTGCCATGTATTCCAATTTGCAGGGGGCTTTGTATTAAAAACATAATAACCTGCTATACCAGTAACCGGAGTGCCATCAGTTGAACTGCTCAGCCATAATGGCATTTTTTCAAAAATAAATATGAATTTATCACACCTTAAGGAAAGAGCCATCAGGTCGGCTTGGTAAGAAGACAACAAGCTGAGGCAACTCGTCAGGTCCGTTGAATTATTAAGGGCACTTTCAATAGCATTTGTTCTGATTACATTCTGAAAAATCCCATTGCCCATAAAGTCATTGTAAGCCTGTAATGTCTTAGGACTAAAAAAACAACCGGGAGAAAAATTTTCGTTTACAGGAGCAATTAAAGAGTCGGGGTAAATATTTAAAACAGATTGCCCCTTAACTGAATTTTGTCCGAGCAGTCCGATTGCAATAATAATTTTCAAAAGTTTACTCATGTGTCATATTTTTATGTTTTCTCCTTAGGGTTGCCCATAATATGCAAGCAAATGAGTACCTCGCTTTTAAAAAAGATGATTGTTTTAATACTTGAGCCTAATGAAGTTAGATAATAAACCAGCGCTTGTCAACAAAATATTTTTAATTAATTTGAAACTAAAATGTATTAAAATACCAATTTTAAAAACACCATAAAACAATTTAATATATTAACATATTAATTATTAAGTGTTTATAAAGATATCTTAACAAAACATTTTAAACCAACAACATTATTTATTTTGAACTAAAAAATCATATATATCCTATTATCTAACCACTTAATACCTAAATTTGCATTATCATTCTACAAAAATATGGCAAGAAAGACATCTGCGTTTCTCCACCAATTAATTCATTCTATGACAAAAGGCGAGAAACGATCTTTCCGATGGCATGTTCTGAAAGACTCCAATCCTCAAAAAAAAGATGAACGCCTTTACATCAAACTATTTGATACAATAAGCAAACAGAAAGTTTACAATGAACCTCGTATATTAAAAACAATCGGAGAAATTAAACCCCGCCAACTCCCGGGTTTTAAGAATTACCTGTGCAAAATTATTATCGAAAGTCTTGAACAAAGCAACACCGGCGCATCAATTGACATAATTATTCGAAAACACATCAATCAATTGCAGATCCTGTTTGGAAAAGGAATGTATTGGCAGTGCAAAACAATATTAAACAAAGCCGGCAGGCTCGCTTTGCAGTTTGAGAACTTTCTGTTGTTGGCCGAATTATATTCATGGAAAAGAAAATTATATGTATCGCAGTATTCTGCAGAAAGAGAAAACAAAATAATAACAGAAGAAAATGAAATTTACAGGAAAATAAATATTGAGAAAGAGTACGATCATTTATTATTAAAAATAAATACCTATCTCAACAAGCAGCGCACCTCGCGATCCAAAAAAGAAAACAGGAAACACATTGATCCGATAAGAAGATCCGGGATCATGCAGAATGAAAATCACACAGTTTCATTTAAATCCAAACGTATATTTTACTATATAAAAGCGGCCATCGCTTACATTGAAGAAAATAATAAAAGATCTCTTCAGTACACCAAAAAACTTATAGAGCATTTCAGAAATAACCCTCACCAGATCAATGAACATACTGACCAATACATTATTGATCTTAATAATTTTATTGTAAACCTGGTAAGATTACGCAGATACAAAGAAGCATCGGAAGAACTACTCGTCGAATTAAAACAATACCTGAGTGACCCATTTATTCCTGGTATTGCCCGGACAAATGCTTTTAATTTTTACTATTCACACCTGACAAATATTGCGCTGCAAACAAATGATTTTTCTGCTATTATACCCCAGATCAAGGATTTTGATGAACAGCTACCCTTGCATATAAATTCCAGCAGAAAGGCCTACCTGATTGTGATATTTTATAATATTATAAGTATTTATTTTATTGCCGCAGACTATAAAAAATGTCTGAAATGGATCAATAAATTATTCAATGAGTTTACTGAAGAAATCCGAAGCGATTTACAGTCAATTGCGCGGATAATTTCCATAATGACACATTTTGAACTGGGGAATGTTGACCTGATACGATTGCAAGCCGGATCGGCTTATCGTGATCTGGAACAAAAAAGAAGGCTATATAAATTTGAAAATATCATGTTGTCATTCTTTCAAAGAAACATTTTTGATGAACAAAATAAACCGGAACAAAATGCTGCTTTTGTTGCTTTAAAAAAGGAGCTGCTTAAACTAATGAAAAACAGCTATGAGAAAAAACCGTTCGATTATTTTGATTTTATTTCCTGGGTCGATAGTAAAATTTTAAACTGTCCATTTGCAGAGATGGTAGAAGAAAAGTTAAAGTCGGCAGCACATTGAGGAGGAAGTAGAACGGGAATGGGATGATAAAAAATTAGCTGCCTTGCAAGGCTTCCCCGTAGACAATGTGACCAACCGCACTGATTTCATTTAAAAATTCATTTTTGAGATGGTCTTTAGTCATTTTGTTTGAAAGTTTGCAACTTTAAACAAAGAATATTTGTAATGAAAAAGAAATCTGCAATTAATACTATTAATGAATTTCCTAAAGAACTTGATCTGGACGAACTTCTTGAACGCCTTGTTTTCAATAATAAGGTAGAAAAAGGACTTGAGCAAGCTAAAAAAGGCCAAACGATTGATCATGAAAAAGTGATGGCAAAATTTCGGAAATGATCAAAATAACCTGGAGCATTTTACCTCACAGCATCAAGATTCATAGGATAACTCCGGAACTACTTCGTATACTTTATCATCCTCCTGTCCGGGAACTTCTCTATATACTCTTTCACCGCATCTTTATGAACCGTGATGTTCATCATCTTTAATTTCACAAAATCTTCGTGCATGTAATAATAACCGGGGCTGTTCACGTTGTTATGTCCGCCGCTGCCGGAATCTTTTATCAGGAACCAGGTGCCGTTTGGCTTTTCGAGATAGCCGACCAGGTGCATGCCATGATCATCGGTGGTGGCACCATTCAGGAATCGCAATTCACGCGCATTCTCATCGATGTATTGCGATGGAATATCATACGTAGGAATCATCATCACTCCGGTGTATGAACTTATGCCGCTCTCGGAAACATCACCGCCTATCGACATAGAAAAATCTTTTTTGATAGCAGATTTTACAATTGCCATAAAATCATCGAGGGGTACGTTGTAATAGTCATTTGAATGATTCCAGTTATCAGGCACTTTATATTCAGCCTGTGTCCAGTAGGGAGCTTCCATAAGTGACATAAAATCTACGTAATCATCTGGATTTAATTTGCAAATAGCAACCAGGTATTCCTTTGGTGAAAATTTTTTATCATCAACGGTCACTTCGGTCGGCGGCTCGCCTAAATAAAAATTCATGATGCCCTTAACTGTTCCCACAACCTGTTCTTCGCCCCAGGCATTTGTCGCTTTTATCGATTGCATATACGCTTTCAGTTCGGATATCATTTTGCTGTGATCTGGATACTGCTGACCCGGCTTTACCCCCGTGTACGCATGACCAGGCAGTACTCCGTATTTACGCATCATAAATGTAACGGCATTGCTCTCCGAACCTTCATCAAACAATGATTTGCCGCGTGTCCTCACAAACTCACGGGCTTTTTCGACGTATTGCCAGTAAACAATAAACGGCTCCGATAGTTTGATCGTTTGTTTGGTCAGACGGGTTATCTCCGCTTCATAGAATGATATAGTTGAGTAGCTCCAGCAGGTATTTGTTTCACCCTGCGATACCGGCTTATGGGCCCATACCGTTTTAAACTCTGTAGCACTTTTAGGTACGTCAATAGCTGTATAATCCATCAAAAATCTCTTTGATGGTTCCTTTTTCTCGCTGTAAAAAGTTTCGTTTGCCTTTTTTATCTGTTCATAAAAAGCATTTACGTATGGTTTAAACGTTGCCTTATCTTTTCTTTCCTGTGCAACAATCGTAAAGGTTACGAGTGACAAAAGAATAATTGTAAGTTTCCTGTTCATGATATGTTTTTTTGATAATTTCTCAAAATTAACGACATAAGATGTTTATTGAAACTGAACGTGGAATTGTTATTAACAGGGAGTTGAGGATATTGCCCCCTATATCTATCTCCAAAATCGGGAACTTGAAATTGTGCCAGCAAAGTCTCCCACTTGGAGCCTGCCTGTAGCAGGGATTTAGAGCAATGTCATTATCCCAAACTATGCATTAGAAAATCTCTAATGCATAGCGATTAAGAAAATCAGGCTTTCAGGCTTCATTTCATTCAACCTTCAAGGTGATTTTCTACCCATGGGCACAAGTAAATCGGGATAAACCCAACTAATGCAGATACC
>JACPDY010000143.1 GCA_016183775.1 Bacteroidota bacterium | reverse complement strand
GTAACAAAAATATCAAGTCCGGGAGAAGAAACCTTATATAATACATTTGGAACCGGATTTCCTTCCATGTCGGTCATTTGGCCTTTGTTTTCCTGGAATCCTAATGGCTTTTGCCGTGCCATCAATTCTTCGGCTTTAGCCTTTTGATCAGGATCAGAGTGCTCCCCTGCAAACATGTGGCTTGAAATAAGCAGTATACCTATAATACAAAAACTTTGTATTGATTTCATTTTATTTGATCAATAGAGATTATATCGAATAAGATTATTACATGCAATTTTCAAAAAATATTTCGTAAAAATTTGGAGCTTTTGTGCTTTGGTGGCTAAATTCCAATTGCCACGAAAGCACAAAAACACGAAAGCCCACCAAAAAACCTTAATCGATATAACCTCTATTCTATTATTAACTTTTTACTTATATATGCATTATTGTGCAAATTTTTCAGTTGGATCATATAAATACCTTTTGGAAAAATACTAACATCAATTACTGTATTGCCAGTTTGAGATTGATAAGTGCTATACATTGTTTGTCCAAGCAGATTCACCAACTGTATAGTGTAGGCCTTATTTGTTATATCTTCTATTGCTATGCTGACCGTGGCCGGGTTGGGATAAATGCGGAAATTCGCATCTGCCACAGGTTCACTCATACCTGTTACACAATTTACAACCATTGTGGCAGTTACAGTACATTTATTTTCATCACTAACTGTAACGGTATATGTTCCTGCAGCCAGACCTGAAACTGTTTTTACGTTAATACCAACAGTGCCATTAGACCAGCTATAAGTTAATTTGCCAGTACCTCCAATTCCATTAGCAGTCCCTGCTCCGTTGCTTTGTCCGCAAGTTGTCGGGGTCGACGTTGCGGATACGGTTATTTTAGAAGGTGAAATAATAGAAACAATAGTAGTAGAAGAACAACCTACTGCATCGATTACAGTAACTGTATAATATCCGGCACTAAGGCCAGTAACCGTTTGCGAAATTTGTCCACTACTCCATGAATAATTAATTGGCACAGCTCCTGAAGAAAAAGCGGTAGCTGATCCTGTTCCTTCATTACATAATGGTTGCACCACATTAGTTGTTGTAATACAAGCCGATTTAGCCTCTAATGTCTTGAATAGAAGCAATATCGTAAAAATGAAAAGAAATATGAGTGCAAATTGTTTGCTCTCATACGATGGATTAACAATTTTGTTCCACAAGGTTTGAGGGGGTTGCATCTTTTCACAATTCTTGAAAAATGCTTGGTTTTTGGGTAATTGTACAGTGTTCTTCATTGTTTAATTTATTTAGGTTAGTTAAAACTGTTTAAATTTTATTCAGTAGTATACAAACACAGCTGGATCCATACCTTTTCCATTGTAAATACCATCCCAACAAAAATTTGCTTGTTCAGATTCAAATACAGGCACTTTTCGTAATTATTCTTGTCTTGTTTTTCACAAGGTATTTTGATGTGTTCCTGGGTCAAAAACATAAATTTGTATTTATAATAGACAAAGTATAATTTTATATCTTTAATATATTGATAACCAATTAAATAGTTAAAATAAAAATAATTTTTAAAATGAATAATTTGTTTGCTTCAGCAAGCAGGTTTTATTCCATCGAGAAATAGAAATAATGAAAACAAAACGCTCCGAATTATTTGATCTTATAAAGTCGCTTAACAGGCAGGAAAAAAAACGTGTCCGGAAAGAACTTTCATCGAATAGAGCAGATAAAACACTATTGATGCTTTACGACATAATTGATAAACAGAAGGTTTTCGATGATGCGCTTGTTCAGAAAAAATCAGGTTATCCAAAATGGTACCCTCAACTAAAAAAATATTTGTTTGAGAAAATTTCCGATAAGGTCTTTGGCGGCTATTATGACAAAAAACAATATACCTATGTGCTTAAGTTGATCATAATGGCTGAACAATATAAAACAAAAGGCATAATCAGGCAGACACAAAAAATGCTGGAACAGGCATCGGCTATTTGCAGGGATAACGAGTGGTTTGAATACCTGCCTATTATTAACACCAAATTAAATAATTTCCTGGATGATAATTATTTACACAGAGCAAATCATTCGTTTTACCCCAAGGCTTATAAAGAATTGAATCAATCGTATCTGGAAAAAAAATATACTATACTTTTCCGATGCATTGAGTTTTCAAACAATTCAGTTGAATCAGCAATGGTTATCAATGATATCATAATAGATGAATGTTTATCCGATGAAAAATACTTAACATCTTATCGTCAAAAATTAGACTATTATTTATTTTTAGCATCATACTATAAAAACATAGCGCTCAATTACCCTCAATGTTATTTCCATTGCAAAAAGTATCTGGAAGTAAGTCTGGAATTTCAATCAAAAAAAATAAGAAAAGAGCACGACTCTGACAGACAAAAATACCTGCGCGGAATGAGTATAATCACAGGATCATTTAATGTAATTATTTCAGCTATAAATGCAAATTATCTTGAAGATCTTGACGAACAGTTTCATTCACTCATTCAACTTGAAGAAAAATTTAAAGTAAAAAAGAAATACACTACCAATAAATTATTTTTCATTGAGACACTTCAATTGGCATACTTCCAGATTACAACTGCGAAAATAACAAGAAGGGGTTTTGAGTCTTCGGATTTTAATTCATATCTAAAGCGGTATTACCTGCTTGAAAATAAATTATCCCCCCGCATATCAACTATTTGCAATGAACTAATTGCGTTGTGTTTTTTCATGAAGGAAAAATGGAATGATTGCTCATCGATGACCAATAAAATTTTAAATGACTCAGAGCTATATAAAAATTATCCCGAAACGTACGCCAATATTCTGCTACTCACGCTATTTGTGAATTATGAAAAAGGTGATCTTGATATTTTAGATTACAATCTAAGAAAAGCGGAACGATATTTCGAAAATCATTACTCTGCTCTTGGTTATGAAAAAATGATTCTCTTGTTTTTTAATGAAATAGTGCTTAACCATTACACTAACAGTAAAGTTGTGATGAAAAAATATAAAAACAAACTACATCATTTACTTTTAAATGACCGACAGTTCTCTTTAACTTATTTAACCGAGAGGGCCTTTATTGATTTTGAAAGCTGGCTGGAATCAGAAATCAGGGACAGACCCTTTATAGATGTTATAAAGGAGAAGGCAAGAAAAAAATAATATCTATTTGATTACAGTAGCTATGTCATATTATATATAATCACGGCGCAGTCAGGCTAACATTTATATTGCATCCGTTTTTATCTGCAATATTTACCGTATATGCACCCGGGCAAAGTTGATTTTTATACCTGTTCATGTATCCGTCAGGCCAGGAATAGCTGTAAGGACTTGTCCCTCCGGTTGAAGTCACCATGATCCATTCTTTACAACCACAGCTTGTGCAGGTTGCCGTTCCCTTTACAAATAATCCCGATAATGGAGGAGGGGAAATAATAGCTGCACTGACGGATGTCGTACAATTTTTGGAATCTGTAACTGTAACGGTGTAATTTCCTGCGGGCAACCCTGTAGCCGTTTGTGTGTTTTGTCCGTTACTCCAATTGTAGGTAAATGGTGATGATCCGCTGGCTGGGTTAACTGTGACACTGCCATTTGCGTTCCCGTTACAGGTTATGTCTGTTGGAGTGGCCGTAATGTTGACTCCCGGATTAACAGTTACCATTACTGTTGTGGTGGCGGTTGTTCCTCCCGAATCAGTAATTTTTACTGTATAGGTAGTTGTCGATCCCGGACAAGGACTGATATTTTGAGTGTTTGCTCCGGTATTCCATGAATAGGTATAAGGTGTAGAACCTCCGTTACCCATGGCGGTTACAGTCGCGCAGCTGCTCTGGCAAACGCTTGCAGGTGTTGCGGTAACCGACATTCCGCATACACCCGTAACAGTAAGGATTTTCGAGACAGTATCATCAGGGCAAAATGCAATTAATTTTACTGTATATGTGCCGGGCGCGGTATAAGTGTGACTTGGACTTAACAGGTTTGATGTGGTGCCATCTCCAAAATCCCAAAGCCAGGTTTGTACGGAATCCCATAAGCCGCATTGGTTGGAGGTATTAATAAAGCCCGCTGATACATTACAGGCTGCCGAAGGAAGTGTAAAGTTGGCATCGAAGGTTTGAGTAAATCGGCTTACCGCGGGTTGGTCCTGTGCTCCGGCAAATCCGGTTTGAAAAGCACCGGGGGTGACAGGAAAATCATGGGAGTGAGTTGTATTTGTCATAATAAGACTTTCGTTACAGCCGTTTTCAACAAGCGCGATATGGGTTGTGGAAAAATCCGCATCGATACCGGATCCGCCGATCAAACCTGTCCATAATAAATTTGATCCGCTGCTATTCAGTTTTAATAAAGCAACGTTGGTGCCGGTTTTGATATTTTTATAACTACAGCTGGTCATAGGAACATTTGTTGGATATGGAACAGCAACATATGCCTGGTTTTTACTGTTCACCCGTATCGACATTCCATATTCAAGCCCTCCTCCAAAACCAAGGAATGTTGAATAAACCAGGGCTGAACCGGCACTGTTAAGCCTGACAACAAATGGGTTTGACGGGCCGCTGGTAACCGGCCCGTTATAGGATGGATCGTAAGAAGCCGGTGTAGTTGGAAAATTATTAGAAGAAGATGCGCCGGTTACAAAAGCCTCGCCTGCAGCATTCACTCCAATATCATTCGCTATCTCTCCATAAGCGCCTCCGAGATAGGTTGAGTACTTCAGGTCAGTGGCCCCGCCTCCATTTGGACTCAATTTAAATACGATGGCATCAGCGTCCGGGGGAGTACTGCCATTGTAAGTCGGATCAAAACATCCGGCAGTTGTAGGAAAATTATTCGCCGTACTCCAGCCCGTAACATAAACGTCGCCTGGACCGTCAAGCCTGATACGGTATCCGATTTCGCTCGCGCCGTAATTGCCATTGCTTCCTGTGCCTGTATCCGCGGAGCCTCCGATATATGTGGAATACAGAACAGCGCTTCCGCCCGCATTGAGTTTGGTTACAAAAATATCTGAAGGTCCGCCATTGAACGTATTGTCATAGCATCCTGCTGTTACAGGAAAAGCGGGATCGGCAGTTGTGCCGGAAATGAAAGCTTCACCTGCGCCGTTAACAACTATTCCTGATCCCCTGGTGCTTGTGGCACCAAGGTATGTGGAATAAATCAGCGTAGTTCCCGTGGGATTGAGTTTCAATACGAAGGCTTCGGCTACGCCATTATAAGAAACATCAAAAGCGCCGGCAGTGGTCGGGAAATTAGGAGAGGCTGTCTGGCCCGTAACATAAACATTGCCCTGGGTGTCAATATTTATCCCGTTTCCCTCGTCCTTTTGATTTCCACCAACATAGGTGCCGAAAATAATATTTGTTCCGGTGGGGTTAAGTTTAAATACAAAAACATCGGTGGCTAAATTATATGATGCATCATAGTTCCCTGCCTTCGTGGGAAATCCCGTACCATCATACCAACCCGTAACATAGGCGTTCCCCTGGCTGTCCGCTTCTATGTCAAAAATGTAACCCCATGGCGTAAGACCATCCGAGCTTGCCTGCGTTGCTCCGACATAGGTGGAGTAGTATAATATAACGGGATCAATTATAAGATCATTTGCGGGGTCAATATCACTTTGGCAATCAAACCCTACAGTAGTATCATCCACTAAATAATACCGAACGTTGACTTGTTTTTTTACGCCATTTATAACCTGGTAGGAATAGGGAGCAAGGTCTGTTGTGCTTCCCCATTCGGTTTTTATTTCAAGAACACCATCTTTTTTTACTTTTACTTTTTTTATTCCTTCAAAGTTCATTTTTATCTGATCAGGTCTCCCGCCGGGTTTAACGATGTAGTCATATTCGATTTTATTTCCCGAAGAATAATAACGCAGGTCGATCTTATCATACAGGTCGTGATATTGAATAGCGTTATAATCAGGCGTGCTTGTTACAAAGCGCGATGGGTCATTTCCGATCAGGTAATTGATCTTGCTCTTTCGTTCGCCTTCCGAAGTGTATTTTATTTTCTTGTTACACCCCAGGAATTTCATATTCCATACGAGGTATTCATGTTTGTCTCCCGCTGCATTGATTTTGTGAGCTGACCTGTTTTTGGTGTTGTTTTCAACCTCCCTTACACTTGCAAAGCTTATCCCATCTTTCATAAAATACATGTGGATGCCGGAAGTGCCTGATTCAAAAAGAATATTGTCATCCCATTGTCCCAGGTTTTTTCTGAAACCCGGAGAAAGGTTCCGGATATTTTTTTCTATTTCCTTTTTCTTTAAATCAGATAAAGTGGATCCGGAAGTTGCATTACCCTGTGCATTTAAGCTGCAGGCAGGGTAAATGAATGTGAGAAACAGAGCGAGCAAAAGGAATTTAATATTCATCTGTGTATATTTTTAAGCATTTAATGGTCAGATGCCTGCCTGTCGGCAGACAGGGAATAGCCAATATATTCATTTTTCAGTTTGTATGCGCCAGCTTATGGCTATTTCATCTGTATATAATTTAGTTAAGCATTGATATTCAATTTTTTAAGAACAGGTTAAGAGCGTAAATTTTCATCTTCGTACTCCCACACACAAT
The DNA here is from genome assembly GCA_016183775.1 of Bacteroidota bacterium. Classification (NCBI taxonomy): domain Bacteria; kingdom Pseudomonadati; phylum Bacteroidota; species Bacteroidota bacterium. The sequence goes on along the minus strand of JACPDY010000143.1, from coordinate 45 downwards.
TGCTTGTATGTTTGGTAACAACGGTTGGTGCTTAACCTGTAAACG